>NZ_JAPPTH010000019.1:0-110837 GCF_027587015.1 Vibrio sp. Makdt | reverse complement strand
GGCGCATCATCAACAGGCAACACACCAACATTTACGGTAATAGTATCAGTACCACCTTGGCCATCGGATACCACAACAGAGAAACTATCATCACCATTGAAGTCATCGTTTGGAGTATAAGTCCAGCTTCCGTCACTATTTAAAACAACAGATCCATTGTCGGGAGATTGTGACAAGCTAAACGTAAGAGCGTCATTATCGCCGTCAAAAGCACTCAATATACCGCTGACTGGGGTATCTTCATCCGTTGTGAACGTGACAGTATCTCCAACAACGACATTGTTGGAATCTGTAAATAGAGGGGCGCTATTTGATTGAGTTGAAGATTCTGAGATAGAGCGATAAGCATCAAGTAGGCTCAAGCTTTGTGTACGAGACATACCCAACGCTTCGAAACCTGTAGTGACGAAATCAGTACCAGGGATCGTTTCTTCGCCATCTCGCTCAATTGTACCACTAGTACCTAAGCTAGAACCATTTTGACCAGCAGCGGTTGCGAACTCTTCGCCTAATTCTGCAGGGTCTTGACCTTCTTCTAAGGCTGCGAATATATCAGCAATATCTTGGTCGAGTTCAATCTCACCATCTTCTGGTGAGAAACGCTTCACGGATACATCAGGGCTATTTGATTCATTTAGAGATTCAAGAATGACATCTCCCGCCTGAAGTGGCTCGCCTTCTTCTAGGACTTTAATCGCGCCATCTGTTGAAATAACAATGCGCTGGCCCAGTGCTAGTGCGCCAGCCAAATTCAAAGTCGTCATGTCCATATTAACCCCTAAAACCCATCTTTTGTCATCAACGTCAAAATAGTGACATCTTTTTATAATATTAGTTAGAATATAACATCTAAAAACACATCATTCATAGTTATGATTTCATTATTTAACAACCTTAGACGCAAGGTAATGACAATGCTCACAACAAGTAACAATTCAGGTGCCTAAAACATCAATATAAGTTATTGTGTTAGCGAAAGATAATTCGAATACAAATAAAAGATTTCAGTGCTCAAAATCAAAATAAAACGCACGATGATCGGTTAACAAATTTACAACCATTTACGGCAGCTTCTAGAGCGAACGTTATTTTTTTGGCGGTTCACCTAAATTTTGTGTCTTTATCAAGTAAAGCTCATATTTCGGTGTCAGTCCATTTGGGGAGATGGAAATTGAATTGCATTCAAGCAACAACATTAGGATTAGCGATAGCGCTGAGTTTGCCGGCTGGCGCACAAACCTTAGAGCAGGCTGTAGCATTTACTTTAGAAAGTAACCCTGAAATCAAAAGTGCTTACAACGAGTATATTAGTAAACGTTACTTGAATGATGCATCAGGGGGAGCCTACCGACCAAGTATCGATTTAGATGGAGGTATTGGTTATGAGCACACGGACCTTGCCACGAACGCCGATACAACTGACCTCACTCGCAAAGAAGCGACAATTACGTTAACCCAATTGATATGGGATGGCTCAAACACATCAAATGATATCGACCGTACTGCAGCAGACGCTGAGTCTGTTCGCTATCAATTACTGTCTAACGCGCAAGACATCGCATTAGAAGTAACGAAAGTCTACCTTGATGCAGTTAAGGCCTATGAAGTTCTTTCTCTCTCTGAAAGTAACCTAGCGACACACAAAGAGATATACAGTGATATTCGTAAGCGCGTGGAGTCAGGAATTGGCTCGACAGCAGATATGTCTCAAGTAGAAGCTCGTATTGCTAAAGCACATGGTAACTTACTCGCAGCTCAAAATAACTTGTTTGACACTCACACTCAATTTAAGCGACTTGTCGGACAATCTCCGCTAGGTCTAACCTTTCCTCGCGCCGATGCTGGTGCTATTCCATACACTGTTGATGGCGCCCTAGCAAAAGCCTTCAATCAACACCCTGTGATCAAGATAGCTCAAGCCGACGTTGATTCAGCAAAGTTTCAGTATAAGCAGTCGAAAAGCACCAACTACCCAACAGTGTCTTTTGAAGCAGCGCAAACCTGGCGTGATGATGCCGGAGGTACAGAAGGGAGTAGTGATGAATTCTCCGCGATGGTTCGCTTAAGATACAATCTTTATAATGGTGGTTCAGATCAAGACCGCGCTGAAAGTGCCGCGTACCAACTGAACAAAGCCAAGGATCTTCGTGAGAGCACGTACCGCAATGTCGAAGAGAGTTTACGCCTTTCCTGGAGTGCTCTGGATTTGACGGTCCAGCAAAAAGAATTCCTATCTGACCACGTAGACTCGGCATCAGATACGGTTATTTCATATGAGAAACAATACCGCATCGGTAAACGAACCCTACTCGACTTGCTCAATACAGAGAATGAATTGTTTGAAGCTCGTAAAGGCTATTTAGATGCCAAGTATGACGAGCAATACGCAAAATATCGCGTTATGAACGCAACTGGTAATCTACTTACTGGCTTACGAGTAGAGATCCCTGAAGAATGGAATGAAAAGGTGGAATATTAATGAAGCTAACAAACACAGTTTTATCGCTTTGCTTCATGGTTGTATCTACCCATGCTTTAGCTGACAACAATGAAGATGAATTTGAGTATCGTGCGCTTCCGCCTGTCACTCAAATTTACGATCTACAAGATGACGACAACGATGGCGTAATCAATGCGCGTGATTTGTGTGCCGATACGCAGATTGGTGCAGAAATAGATAACGACGGTTGTGGTTCATATTTCGAGTCGTCGGAGAAGAAAGAGCTCCATATACTCTTCGCCAATAACTCTACAGAAATTAACCCTGCTTTCCTCAATCAGATACGCCAAATGGCTGCCTTTTTGAAACGTTACGAAAGCACCACCATTGAACTGCAAGGTTACGCTAGTAAGGTTGGCAATGCCGAACACAACTTAATGCTGTCAAAAGAACGTGCTGCCAACGTTAGACGCGCACTTATCAGTAACGGTATCCAACCTTCTAGAGTCAATATCGTTGGTCATGGTGATTCTGAGTTCAGTAGCAATGACACTGAAATCAACCACGCCCTTCACCGTAAAGTCGTTGCTTCCGTTGCCGGGTTTAAAGGCAATATCAAAGAAGAATGGCATATTTTCACTAAGATTAAGAAGTAACCCTCCCTACTTTAACCATACTGAAACGTTATCTTAAGTTCACGTTTCAGTATGGTTATAATTCCTTGAATAGCATATACCTAAGCCGTCTATAATGTTAATCTTGCCACGTTATCAACATAGAGAATTAATCCATGAGCAAACTAACAGCTGATACTCAAGCAAATCTAGAACTTTTCGTTTCTGAAACAAAAGAAACTAAACTGGTATGGGGCCTTCGCAACGAAGAAGGTTGGCTAGCATGTGACTCAAGTGAATTCGAAAACAGCGAAGTGATGCCTTTCTGGTCTTCAAAAGAAGATGCTCAAACTCACAACGTTGAAGAGTGGGCTGACTTTGAAGTACTAGAAATTCCTCTAGACATCTTTGTCGAAGATTGGCTACTAACTCTTGCTGAAGATGGCGTACTAGTCGGTGTTAACTGGAACGAATCTCTAGAAGGCAAAGAGCTTGAGCCTTCTGACCTAGCGAAATTATACATCTAATTTCAAGTATCGGCCGTGCAAATTGTACGGCCGATATCTCTCTGATAAAACTAAATAAATTAGAGATCCCGTTCGCAACCCCTGCCACAAACACCCTTCAAAAATTGAAGCAAGATCAAACTAATCATAGAATATCGTTCTTTATCTAATTGATAGCTTCTTGTGACACGTTCTCTTTTCCTTAGCTTTATATTTTTGGTTAGTTTTGTTACACACAGCCAACCAGTTAGTCCAAGTCTCTCTTTAGACTCACCTATCACTTTGCCAAGCGCATCTGATATAAGCACTCCAAACGCTGATTGGAATGCACTTTACCTATCAATTTTGAAGCACTCTCCTGAACGTGCGTTAAACATGCTGCAAACACGCTATACGAGCTCGACTGTTTACGGTGATAAGCTTTACCTATCATCTCTCCTCTATCAATACATGAGTCATCGCGATCAACCCTTCTATGGCATAGCTTCCAATGACAGCGAATACCAGGCAATTGAAAATGCGTTTCTTTCTGCGCTGATGAAAGACGGCAAAGGTCAATATGAAGAGGCACAGCAAGGCTTTTTGACCCTGTTAGCGAAGATGCAATCGCGCAGCGATTTAACCGGAAGAGCGCTACTGAAATACCAACTATGCCGATCCCTGAACGAGCAAGCGAAGTACCATCAAGCGAACTATTACTGCTCAGCTCTTCAATCCGATCTGCATAACATCGCCGACCCTGTATTGCCAAAATTCGGGACTTATCGAGTCATCGCCAACAATCACCATTTCCGTAGTGACTATCAAGCAGCGCTAAACACCTATCTAGCATTGATTAACGTATTTCCACAAGGGCATGATATTTCTGGAATCTACAATGATGTGGGTAATTTGCTCAAAGAACTAAAGCAATACGATAAATCGGCGCAGTATTTGAAAGAAGCGCTAGCACTCAGAGCTGATGCTTCAGATTTAATGAAAGCTCAAGTACACCACAGCTTAGCTGACCTATATCTGAATCAAGGGGAAAATGATTTAGCGATTACCCATTTTAAGCAAGCTAAAGTATTACTGAGTACCTCATATCATAACTACGGCATCGCTCTAACCAACCTTGGTTTGGGTAAAGCGTACACACAAACCAATGAGTATGATCTAGCAAGAAGCTATTTAGTCGACGCTCTTTCTGCTTCCAGCGAGCTCAACAATAATGTCATTCGAATCAACGCTTACTTAGCAATCAGCAATATGTTCGAAGATCGGAAGTTAATGAAAGAAGCACTCAATTATGCCCAACAAGCTCTAGCGCTAGCCGAACAAGTTACAAGGCATAAGTACATCGCAGAATCCCTTCTTCAGCTTTCTGATATTCATCAATCACTGGGCGATTACCAGCAAGCGTTTTACTTTTACCAACGTTACTCGTCCATACAGATGGAAGCACGAGATATTGATAACCGGTTAGCCTTTGAAGCACTAGACCTAACTCACGCTAAATATGAACAAGAGTTGGAAAGCTCCTTTCTGGCACATCAGACGAAACTCGACCGCATTCAAATTGAAAAGATGGAACATCAAAGGTGGATGTACAACATCACCGTGATCCTATTGTTATGTGCAGCGAGCTTTACAGTATTGGTAAACAGAACCGTTCGTGCAAAAGCAGCCATTGACGCAATGACAAAAGCGTACGGTCGCACCGAAATATTACGAAGAATTAAGCGAGTAAAACGCTGTCAAGGCAAGGACAAGCAACACGTTCTTGTTTTGCTCGACCTAGATAAGTTTAAAAAGATAAATGACCAACATGGCCACCCTACTGGCGACAGAGCACTCGTTCATGTTAGTCAGCAAATAAGAAAACACTTAATGAATGGTGAATTGTTTGGTCGTTTAGGTGGTGAGGAGTTTGTGATCATGCTGACCGACATAAAACCTGCTGAAGTACGAGAGCGTGTTGAAGAGTTGCACTACGCCATATCAAGCACGGTCTTCTTATCAGAAAGTAAAAAGCCACTTAATGTAACCGCGAGTTTTGCTTACTTAGCAACCTCAAACGCATTAAGTGACTTTGATGACTTGTATTCAGTTCTTGATCAAGCGTTGTATCAAGCAAAGAGCAACGGCCGAAACTGCATCATCGATGCCTATAACGAGCCTATTGATTTACCAGAAGTTATTTATTCTCAGCCTGTTTGCGAACCAACTCAGCCATGATGCTTTCGCGGTCACCGACGTAATCATTGAGACCGACTTTACGTAATTCACACGCTGGACAATCGCCACAACCATCACCGATGATGCCGTTGTAACAAGTCAGAGTTTTATTGCGCACTAGCTCAAGTGCTGAGTATTGATCGGCTAAGGCCCAAGTTTCAGCCTTGTTTAGCCACATTAGTGGCGTTTTGATGTCCAGCTGCTTATCCATACCTTGTACTAACGCAGAGTTCATCGCTTTTACAAAGTCATTGCGACAATCAGGGTAGCCAGAGAAGTCTGTTTCACACACACCGGTAATCACCGTTTCAGCGCCAATTTGGTACGCGTAAATGCCAGCCAGTGTTAAGAAAAGAATATTGCGACCAGGAACAAACGAGTTTGGCAAACCGTTCTCTTGCAGTTCATGAGAAACCGGAATATCGTCACGAGTTAAAGAGCTAATAGCTAGCTCATTTAATAGAGTCACATCCATCACTTTGTGCGCTTTCACGCCTAACTCTTTAGCTAGTGATTCAGCGACTTCAATCTCGAGTTTATGACGCTGACCATAGTCAAACGTAATCGCATGAACTTCATCATACTCTTTTAATGCTTGAACTAGACACGTGGTTGAGTCTTGACCACCACTAAATACTACAACTGCTTTTTTCATTTCCATTCCTACCTAAAACTGACGAGCTTTCTACAACGGGTAAGTACTCTACAAAGTCACAAACTATGCGATGCTCAAGTACTTATGAGTTTGAATTGATAAGCGCCAATTGCGCTCAATGCAGGTATCAATACAAAGCTTCGTCGCACGATCTTTTTGGCTAATTGGTTGTAGAGCAATAACAGTATCGTCAGATACTTCTGCTCGTTCCAGTAAACCATCAAGTTGCTCGATGTCCTTACTTGTTCCTACTGGGTGCTTAATCTCGTTAGCACGCTGTAAAGCGCTGTCTAAGATTTCCAGTTTCGCTTTCATTGCCACCTTAGGTGACACCGTAATCCAAGTATCAGGTGTCGCTTTGACTTCAGATGTACCGCTAGTCTCAATTTGGCAGCGACAGCCGTGTTTCTCAAATGCTTCAGTAAGAGGGACAAGATCATAAATACATGGCTCACCACCTGTAATCACAATGTGTTTAGCCGTGTAACCTTGCTTGATATATTCATTGACGATTCCTTGAGCATCAATAGAAGACCAAGTCGGTGAATCCTCTGTCTTAACCATGATATCACCAAGGCTAGTCTCGTCTTCTGGCAAAGCTTCCCATGTCTGTTTGGTATCACACCAAGAACAGCCTACAGGGCAAATTTGCAGACGAACAAAAACAGCAGGAACGCCGGTAAACACGCCCTCACCCTGGATGGTTTCAAACATTTCGTTAATCTTGTACAACTTTCCCTCAGCTCAATCATTTGATGAAATTAATCAACCGCAGACCTTAAAGCACTTACCCCATTTGGTCAAACAAATGAGTACTGATAAATCAGTTGATCAAAGCCCTAGCCTGAAGTTTCAAGTTCCCTTATCCTTTCGCCCATTAGATTTCGTTAGCTTTTAATTTTTAGTAAGGAACAACATGTACAAACTGATTGCTCTTGATATGGACGGTACACTTCTCAACAGTGACAAAGTGATTTCTCAAGAGAACAAAGACGCAATTGCTAAAGCTCGCGCTGCGGGTGTGAAAGTCGTTCTGGCTTCTGGCCGCCCTTTAGAAGGCATGCAAAGCAAACTCGATGAGCTTTCAATTAACGGCGAGGATGACTTTGTACTCTTCTACAATGGCTCTATGGTTCAGAATGTATCAACAAAAGAGATCATTCATAGCGAGATCAGTAATGGTAAAGCAGCAAAAGAAATCGCTGCACTTGCCGAGCAGCTTGGTGGCTATGTCCATGCATTCAGCAAAGTTCATGGTTTAATTACACCAGAGAACAACGAATACACCGGCATTGAGGCGCGCATTAACGGCTTAGATATTACCGAATTCGATTTTTCTCAGTTGGAAGACGACCACGAAATCATTAAAACCATGATTGTTGCTGAGCCAACGAAACTGACAGACATCATCAGTAAATTGCCACAACAGCTTAAGAATCAGTTTACTATTGTTCAGAGCGCACCTTTTTTCTTAGAGTTCCTAAATCCGAACTCGAACAAAGGTGTCGGTATTGAAGCCATTGCCAAACACCTAGGCATTACAGCCGAAGAAGTAATCTGTATGGGCGACGCTGAGAATGACCACCATATGCTTGAATACGCGGGCCTTGGCATTGCAATGGAGAACGCAATGGAAGAAACCAAAAAAATCGCCGATCATATCACTGCAAGCAACGACGACCATGGTGTAGCGGTAGCGATTGAAAAGTTTATCTTCAACTCGTAACGATTAGATGCCAAATCATTGAGACTAAAAAGGCTGTGCAGTGCACAGCCTTTTTTATTTAGCAGGTCATTCGCTATTTTCTTGCCCAAGGCAAACGAAATGCCACAACACCAAACAAAATCAAAATTGGGAAGCGTAATGTCTCAACAATAAATGAAGCGATACCACTAAAAGAAACAAAGCTACCAGCCCAGCTAATCAATAGGTTTCCCGCTAACAAGATCACCATAACACCAAGAACAATCTTAAATGAGAACTGGCCGGTTAAAGGTTTAGAGTCCGTTAACGTCACCAGGCAAGCAATGGTCATTAAAATAGCGACCCAGAATGAGAACGTTGGCAGTGGCCAGATAACTGTAAGTACGATTGATAGTAGGCATAAGCCCCACCACACGCCTTTGGAGCTTAATAGCACACTAATATCAACATCGGGTTTACTATCAAGTCTCACTATATGCCAAGTCGTTAAGGCGCCTAACAAACCGCCCATCAACACATCACTGAAAAATGCACTGCCCGTATAAGCTTTAAACAGCATAATCCAAAGTAGCCCGGCAAGTACAATCAGTATCGACTTCTGCTCAAAAAGACATTTTAGCTTCCACAGCACCAACAAAGTTAAACTCACCCAAAGCGCTGCCAACAAACTTGGAAAACTATAACCACTGCTCATCACTAATTTCAATGTTGGGAGATAAGCGTGTGGACGTGGGAAACCAAACCCTTGGTGCGCTATCAAAGTCAGCAGTGTCACTGATATCAAGGTGAAACCGAACTTCAACGCAAAGTTACGACCAAAATGCCAAGCGATTAATGGCAAAATCACAATGAAAGCCCACGGTTTTGCGAGTAGATCGGTCAATAGAACCGTATTAGAAAAGATACTAGGTAGGTTATCGAACATGTTTTGCAGCGAAACAATCCAACCTAGTTCAACTTGATGAACTTTTGGCGCGGCACCCACCAGCTCCGTCACATAAGTCACAGGCTGATTTGTCGCCGAAAGAAACAGCTCATTAATCTCAGACCACTGTTCCGGGTAGCGGTATTCATTTGCTGGTAGCGCAGTAGGAGGAAGCAACATCGCCCTGCTCACTTCGACGCCATAATGCGGAGCAAACCAAATAGGTAACTCAAAGCCACCTATTTCGTTTCGAGCTTGATAACTGATCACCTCAGAATCTGAGATACAATCATAAATAACAGCGCTGTCAGTGTAACCAAGTACATCACCAACCGTTACGGATAGCCCCGCTTCTTCCCAGGTTTCGCGCTGCGCTGCGATAGCAGGTGATTCACCGGCGACTACGGTGCCTCCTGGGAGAGACAATTGCCCCGTGATCAGCTCATCAACTAGCACAATTTGATTGTCAGCACGTACTACACACAAGGCGCCCGCAATATGATCAGGCAAGGTGTTGTTTGCCAAAGCGGGAGTAGTACTCAACAGAGAAATAATAAAAATCAATAGATATCGAATAGCCAACGAATTTACCTACAAATAATAGAAGAAATGGAGACTGCTATCGCAGTTGAACTATTGTAATGAAACACACACAAAATCGCTGTCTATGTTTTGTGCAAAGCCTTTCTCATCCATTGAATGTGAGGTGTGAACCCCATTTTTTGATAGAAGTCCTTGGCAGGAGAGTTAAAATCCCAAACCTCGACGAACACTTGCGTTACACCATAGTCTTCGAAAGTGGATTCGATACGCTCAAACAACGCCTGAGCAACATCCGCTTTTCGGTATTCCGGTAAAACAAAAAGCTCATCGACACTCCCCATCTGAACCGGCTTGCTCACTGTGGAGATAAGCTCGCAGAAATGCCCTGAAATGAAGCCAACAATCAGCTCACCTTTTAATGCTACATACACCAAGCATTCAGGGTCATCCAAGTATCTTGCAATACTCTTCTCCTGCTCGATCTCTTCAGCCGTCTTAAAGTGCTCAGGACAAGCAATATGATGGTGATGGTGAAGATCAAACATCAATTCATTAAGTTGCTCTAGATCGGTGTGCTTTGCAGCTCTAAGTGTGACGTTCATTATGAGTACGGTTCTCAGCCCAATTAATTATCTAAACAGAGTCTAGTTTACTTGCCATCACTAGCTATACAAGTGATTGAATTAATTCGTTGTTTGAACCGTGTATTTTAGATACAAAAATGACCACGTTGTTGTGGTCATTCGCGTTGAGATGGGATGGTTGTTAACCCTATTGGGCAAGAGTCGAGCGTTATGCACCGTCGCCTTTTTTCTCGTCTTTGCCTTCCTTGAGCTCAGCAAGCTGCTGCTCCAGCTCAATTAACTTAATTTCCGCTTCAACTTCAGCGACTCGCTTCTCCGCATCAGTGCGGTTATCTTGCGACAAGCCATCAGCAGTCACTTGAGTTCGCTGAGCATTTCTCGCATCATCCGTATCCTTCATTGAACCCGCGACACCACCAGTAACACCACCCAACGCAGCACCTTTAACGGCCAAGCTTGCATCTCCAGTCAGTGCACCCGCTGTCGCTCCTAGTAACGCACCGCCTACCGCACCACGATTTCGTGCAGCATTCTCATTTTCGTTATCCATTGCCGGTGATGCACAGCCAGAAAGAGTCACAATCAGTGTCGCTAAAAGAAAAGGTTTAGTGAATGTCATAGGAGTCTCGCTTCGTTCTTCGTTTGGATTGACGCCATATTAAGCAGACGAACGAACAAGATAAATAAACGCAAGTTTAGATGAAACATAATGGCCTGCTATGTATAACCCAATTTATGCATAACGAAATACTAAGTGCTTTGTGAGCCAGGGTTCTCTTCCCCAGACACAAAAAAGGCGATCCCATCGGATCGCCTATTAACCTGTATCAAATGAACCTCGCCCTATTTTCCGAGCTTTTGTGCGATCTCAGTTAAGCTTGTTGGGTCATCAATCGTCGAAGGTACTACGTATTGTTCACCTTCTGCAATTTGACGTATGGTTCTTCGTAAGATTTTACCAGAACGCGTCTTAGGCAATCTCTCGACTACTAAGGCTTGCTTGAAGCAGGCGACAGCACCAATCTCATTTCGAACCTTACCCACTAACTCAGCTTGAAGGTCTTCTCCATCCACTTTCACTCCATCTTTAAGAACAACCAATCCGAGAGGAAGCTGACCTTTTAAATCATCGTGAATACCAACCACGGCACATTCAGCTATGGCAGGGTGACCACCAACAATCTCCTCCATTTCACCAGTAGACAAACGATGCCCCGCGACATTTATCACATCATCAATTCGGCCCATGATAAATAGATAGCCGTCTTCATCAAGGTAACCGCCATCTCCCGAGACGTAGTACCCTGGGAATTGGCTTAAATAACCCGATTCAAACCTATCGTGGTTGCGCCATACCGTCGGTAAGCAACCAGGTGGAAGTGGTCGTTTTAATGCCACGAAACCTTGTTGGTTAGCTTGTGCAGGCTCACCCAACTCGTTGAGGATCTCCACTTGATAACCCGGCACAGGTTTAGTTGAAGAACCCGCTTTCACAGGTAAAGACTCAAGTCCTGTAGGATTAGCTGAGATAGCCCAACCAGTCTCAGTTTGCCACCAATGGTCGATAACTGGTTTATTCGTCTGAGATTCAACCCAGTCCAACGTTGGTGGGTCTAAACGCTCTCCTGCCATGAAAATCGACTTGAGTGACGATAAGTCATACTTGCTAAGTAACTCGCCTGCCGGATCTTCTTTCTTAATCGCTCGAAATGCGGTTGGAGCAGAAAACAATACATCGACTTTGTATTCTTCACACACTCGCCAAAATGCACCGGGATCTGGCGTTCGTACTGGCTTACCTTCAAACAAAATGGTCGTACAACCATGAATCAATGGCGCATACACAATATAGGAATGCCCAACGACCCAACCGACATCAGAAGCAGCCCAAAACACACCGTCTTGCGGCATATCGTAGATAGTGCTCATCGAGTATTTCAACGCAACCGCATGACCACCATTATCACGTACAACCCCTTTTGGTTTACCTGTCGTTCCAGAGGTATACAGTATATATAGTGGGTCTGTTGCAAGAACAGGTACACACACATGTGGCAAGGCATCCTCAACGGCTTGTTGCCAGAGTACATCGCGTTCGTTGTTCAATTCGGCTAGTGACTGCTCTCTTTGGAATACCACCACTTTTTCAGGCTTCCAGCGGCTGTCCATGATTGCGCGATCGACCATCGGTTTATATGGCAGCACCTTGTTAATCTCAACACCACAAGATGCAGTAATCAACACCTTCGGCTCGGCATCCTCAATTCGAACGGCAAGCTCATGAGGAGCGAATCCGCCAAACACAACCGAGTGAACCGCTCCCAGTCGAGCACAAGCCAACATTGCCATTGCCGCTTCAGGAATCATTGGCATGTAGATCACCACACGATCACCTTTGGTAACGCCTTGCGTGGCTAACATCCCAGCGACTTTAGCCACTTGGTTTCGCAATTGATTGTAAGTGTACGAGGATTGAGATCCGGTAACCGGAGAGTCGTAAATTAACGCGGTATTGTCACCACGGCCATTTTCACAATGATAATCCAAAGCCAACCAGCAAGTATTCATCACCCCATCAGGAAACCAACGTTCAATACCGTTATCGTCCGTTTGTAATATTGTTTTTGGAGACTCAAACCAATCAATGGCTTGTGATTGTGTTTCCCAGAACGAATTGGGATCTTCCCTCGCCCATTGATACTCGGTGATGTAATCCGTTTCTCTAGTCATTCGATTTGTAGCAGACATAGTGCCACCTCCATGATTCATCCATTTTCCAAGCGCCTGCCCTTTGGCAGTAGCACTTGATTGCGCTCTTTTCTCAGCGTTGTGTTCGGAACATTTAACCGAACACGAAAATCGCTTTACTTGGGAAAAGGCACACGAATGGCACCTTCCATGATCACTCGGGCACTACGACTCATAATCGCCCTCTCAATTGTCCATCCGCTTTCTGTCTCTAGCGCTTTAGCACCTACCTTCAATGTTCCTGATGGGTGCCCAAAAGTCACAAAGTCACGAGAGCCTACTCCCGCCGCTAAATTCACTAGCGTGCCCGGAACACTCGCAGCTGAAGCAATCGCAACCGCAGCTGTGCCCATCATGGCGTGATGCAATTGCCCCATAGACAGAGCGCGTACCAGCAGGTCTGTCTCATCCACAGTAACTGACTTGCCACTTGAAGCTTGATAGTCTTGAGGCTTAGCAACAAACGCAACCTTGGGAGTGTGTTGGCGTGATTCAGCTTGTTCTAACGACTCAATAAGCCCCATCGCGACTGCGCCATGAGCTCGGATAGACTCAAACAATGCCAAGGCGTTTGGATCACTATTGATATCTGATTGAAGCTCAGTGCCTTGATATCCGACCGATTCAGCATCAACAAAAATGGTCGGTATCCCAGCATTGATGTAAGTCGCTTTGATGCAACCTAACTCCGGGACATCTAAGAAATCGACCACATTTCCTGTAGGAAACATCGACCCACTCGCGTCAGCTGGATCTAGAAAATCGACCTGAATTTCTGCGGCGGGGAAAGTCACACCATCAAGTTCAAAATCCCCCAACTCTTGAACTTCACCGTCCACGATAGGCACATGAACAATAATGGTTTTCTCTATGTTCACTTGCCATACTCGCACTTCGACCACACCGTTTTGCGGAATACGGCTTGAATCCACCAAACCACTGTGAATAGCAAATGGGCCAATCGCCGCAGACAAGTTCCCGCAGTTACCGCTCCAATCGACAAATGGCTTATCAATAGCTACCTGCCCAAAGAGGTAGTCAACATCGTGACCAGCTTTACCACTCTTCGACACGATGACGGTTTTGCTGGTGCTGGACGTCGCACCGCCCATACCATCGGTTTGCTTACCATAAGGATCTGGGCTGCCAATCACACGAAGAAGTAACTCGTCTCTCGCAGTCCCCGCGACTTGCGCCGCTTCTGGTAAGTCATTCAAACAGAAGAAAACACCTTTACTGGTCCCTCCGCGCATATAGGTTGCTGGGACTTTTATCTGTTTAATGTTCATCACAGGCTCCTATTGCGCGAGAAAGTCTTTGGCAAAGCGTTGTAATACGCCACCAGCGCTATACACACTCACTTCGTCTGCCGTGTCCAATCTACAGGTCACTGGCACATCAAGCTTTTGACCATCTTTACGAGTAATCACCAATGCCAAATCTGACCCCGCTTGGATGTCGCCATACACATCGTAAAGCTCTGTGCCATCGAGTTGTAACGTGTTGCGATCCGTTCCTGCTTTGAATTGCAGAGGCAAGACGCCCATACCGACTAAGTTGGTTCTGTGAATTCGCTCAAACCCTTCAGCAACAATTACTTCAACACCCGCTAAGCGCACTCCTTTAGCCGCCCAGTCGCGTGATGAACCTTGTCCATAGTCTGCGCCAGCCACAACAATCAAAGGCTGTTTACGGTTCATGTAGGTTTCTATCGCTTCCCACATGCGAGTTACTTGTCCCTCTGGCTCAACTCGTGCCAATGAACCTTGGACCACGGTTCCTGACTCTGTGACCATTTCATTGAACAATTTAGGGTTTGCAAAGGTCGCTCTTTGTGCTGTTAGATGGTCGCCTCGGTGAGTCGCGTAAGAGTTAAAGTCCTCTTCTGGTACTTCCATTTTGGCAAGGTATTCACCTGCCGCACTTGAAGCTAGAATCGCATTTGATGGCGATAAGTGATCGGTGGTGATGTTGTCACCTAAGATCGCTAAAGGTCTCATACCAGAAAGGCTTCGCTCACCCGCCAGTGCCCCTTCCCAATAAGGAGGCCTGCGAATATAGGTACTCTTAGGTCGCCAATCGTAAAGCGACTCACTGCTTAGCTGCTCATCATCTGGCTGGAACATTTTCACGTAAATTTGTTGGAATTGTTGTGGTTTAACATGCTCACCAACAACCGCATCGATCTCTGCATCACTTGGCCACAAATCGCTTAGATAAATCGGTTTACCGTTGTTGTCCGTGCCTAGGCTGTCTTTCTCAATATCAAAACGAATCGTACCCGCTAAGGCATAAGCAACCACCAATGGCGGTGAGGCTAGAAAGGCTTGTTTTGCATAAGGATGGATTCGACCATCAAAGTTTCGGTTGCCCGATAACACCGCTGTGGAATAGAGATCGCGGTCAATGATCTCTTGTTGGATGTTAGGATCTAAAGCTCCGCTCATGCCGTTACAAGTCGTACACGCATAACCGACAATGCCAAACCCCAACTGTTTCAGTTCTGGGAGCAAACCTGCAGACTCTAAATAGAGCTTGGCAACTTTAGAACCCGGAGCAAATGACGTTTTCACCCATGGCTTACGAACCAAACCAAGTTGATTGGCTTTTTTAGCTACTAGCCCTGCCGCCACTACGTTTCTTGGGTTACTGGTATTGGTGCAAGAGGTAATCGCCGCGATAACAACCGCGCCATCTGGCATTTGCTCTTCGCTATATTGTTCCGCGTGTTGCGCTTTCCAAGAAGCTTGGCTGATACCTTGCTCGGCAAGTTCGCTGGTTGGTAAACGGCGATGAGGGTTCGAAGGCCCTGCGAGGTTTCGCTCAACTTTCGACAAATCAAACTCCAGTACACGCTCATATTGAGCCGAATCGAGATCATCCGCCCACAGTCCGGTCTGCTTTGCGTAAAGTTCGACTAACTCTACTTGCTCAGGATCACGACCTGTCAATTTAAGATATTGAATGGTCTGCTCATCGATGTAGAACATGCCTGCCGTCGCACCGTATTCAGGCGTCATGTTTGAGATAGTCGCACGATCACCAATGGTCAGTGCACGAGCACCTTCACCGAAGAATTCTAAGTAACTTGAAACCACCCTTTCATTGCGAAGAAACTCGGTAATAGCAAGCACAATATCGGTTGCTGTAATGCCTTCTTGTCGCTGACCAGTCAGTTTTACGCCCACGATATCTGGCAAACGCATCATCGAAGGGCGACCAAGCATCACTGTCTCGGCTTCCAATCCACCGACACCAATTGCAATGACGCCCAGCGCATCAACATGAGGTGTATGGCTATCGGTACCAACACAGGTATCTGGGAACGCAATACCTTGTTTAGATTGAATAACCGGAGACATTTTCTCCAAGTTAATCTGGTGCATAATTCCGTTACCCGCGGGAATCACACTGACGTTTTTAAATGCCGTTTTACACCATTCAATGAAATGAAAACGATCTTCGTTTCGGCGCTCCTCTATTGCACGGTTTTTATCAAACGCTTCGCTATCAAATCCTGCATGCTCGACAGCTAAAGAGTGATCCACAATCAGTTGAGTTTCGACCACAGGGTTTACTTTGGCTGGATCCCCACCTTGGTCAGCAATCGCATCTCTTAAGCCCGCTAAATCAACTAAAGCGGTTTGACCTAGAATGTCATGACACACGACACGCGCTGGATACCAAGGAAAGTCTAAGTCGCTCTTGCGCTCGATGATTTGTTTCAAGCTATCTTCAAGAGCTGCTGGATCACAGCGTCTTACCAATTGCTCCGCCAATACTCTCGAAGTATATGGCAAGGTCTTGTAGCTGCCCGGAGATATCGCGTCTACCGCTTCACGGGCATCGAAATATTCTAAGCTAGTTCCCGGTAGAACCTTTCTGTATTGGCTATTTTCAACGCCTATATTTTTATTAAGGCTATGGTTTTTCTCAATTTTTACATCAGACATACATACACCATTATCTAAAATTCTATTCATTGGCTCTCAAGGACAACTCGATATATGAATCGCCTTGAGACAGAAGGATTAACGTAAATGAATAGGTAGCCAGTCTTGATGCTCTGGCCCGGTGTAGTCTGCACTTGGACGAATGATGCGGTTATTCTCTCTTTGCTCGAATATATGTGCCGTCCAACCGGTAAGGCGACTCATCACAAAGATAGGCGTAAACAGTTTGGTAGGAATATCCATGAAGTGATAGGCAGAAGCATGGAAGAAATCCGCATTACAGAACAAGCCTTTTTCACGTTTCATAACCGCTTCAACGCGCTCAGATACCGCATAAAGCTGCTCGTCGCCAACTTCTTGCGATAGCTCTTTTGACCAACGTTTAATTAGCGCGTTACGTGGGTCGCTCTCGCGATAAATGGCGTGACCGAAGCCCATGATTTTGTCTTTATTAGCAAGCATCTTCATGATGTTCGCTTCAGCTTCATCGGCGGTTTTCCAATCTTGGATCATTTCCATTGCCGCTTCATTCGCACCACCATGGAGAGGGCCTCTTAGTGTGCCAATTGCTGCTGTCACACACGAATGGATATCCGACAGTGTTGATGCACAAATCCGAGCCGCAAAAGTAGAGGCATTAAACTCATGCTCTGCATAAAGTGTTAGCGAACAGTGCATCACCTTCTTATGCAGTTCACTCGGCGCTTTGTCCGTTAGCATCTTCAAGAAGTAACCACCCAAGCATGCTTCGCTTTGGTCCTGTGTATCAATACGCACTCCATCATGACTGAAGCGATACCAATAGCAGATAATGGCAGGGAAAAGCGCAAGCATACGCTCTGTTGCTGATAGTTGCTCCGAAAAGTCAGATTCTTGCTCTAAGTTACCCAACATTGAGCAGCCTGTTCTCATTACATCCATAGGGTGAGCGTCAGCAGGAATAAGCTCTAAAGCTTCTTTCAACGGTTGAGGCAAGCCACGTAAACCAATCAACAATGTTTTGTAGTCATCTAACTCTTTTTCGCTGGGTAAATGACCTCTTAATAGCAAGTGCGCTACTTCTTCAAATTGAGCATGATTCGCAAGGTCGGTTATGTCATAGCCACGGTAAGTTAAACCCGTTCCTGACTTGCCAACCGTACATAGTGCCGTCGAGCCCGCGCTTTGCCCTCGTAGGCCAGCACCACCAATCGCTGGTGCTGCACTTGCTTGTTGGTTTACCGCTGAAACATTATCGACAGTTGCTTTATCACTCAAAGATACAGACATGATGAACTCCTTCTCTGGGTTAGCCGCCCTGCACTCTTTGGTGCTGACTATTAATATTCAGTGACCGCGACTATCTCACTCGATTTCACGGACCCGATGTGGCTGACTAACCATTCACGTTATTGGATTAAATTGATGTTTTAGTATTTGAAACTGGTTTTATTCTTCACTCGAAAACAATTGATCCAGCTTGTTCTCGTAGTCGTGGTAATTGAGGTGTTCGTAAAGCTCTTTACGGGTTTGCATTGAATCCAACAGCGCTTCTTGATTGCCTTCAACTAACAAGTGTTTGTAAACATTCTCTGCCGCTTTGTTCATCGCGCGGAATGCACTGAGTGGATAAAGCACCATGTCGACATGAGATTGCGCCAGTTCTTTGCAGTTGTAGAGTGGGGTTTGTCCAAACTCGGTAATGTTAGCCAAGATTGGCACATGCTTACCTGTTGCTGATTTCAGCGCCGCCGAGAACTTCACGTATTGGTCGAGCTGATTCATCGCTTCGGGGAAAATCATGTCCGCACCCGCTTCGACACACGCAATCGCACGTTCAATTGCACTATCTATCCCTTCAACCGCCAGAGCATCGGTTCGAGCCATGATCACAAAGCTCTCATCAGTTCTTGCATCGGTTGCCGCTTTTACTCGATCGACCATTTCCTGTTGGCTAACAATCGCTTTGTTTGGTCGATGACCACAGCGTTTCTGTGCCACTTGATCTTCCATATGAATAGCAGCAGCGCCCGCTTTTTCCATCGCTCGAATAGTTCGTGCGATATTGAACGCTCCACCAAATCCCGTATCGATATCCACCAGCAAAGGTAAATCACATGCGTTGGTAATGCGTTCCACATCCACTAACACATCGTTCAATGTGGTAATACCCAGGTCAGGTAAACCGTAAGACGCATTGGCGATACCTCCACCAGACAAGTAGATAGCCTGATGACCCAAGTTCTTTGCCATCATTGCGCAATACGGATTCACCGTACCGACGATCTGCAGTGGATCATTGTCTTGCACAGCTTGGCGGAACTTCGCTCCTGCTGATAACTTCATAATGACGCTCCCTGTTAAATGTTTATTTGTCAGTTTTTTTAATCCATATCTTTGGATTGAATTTGTTGCTCGATAAGCAGACGACTACCAGAGATATGTCGTCGCATCAGCATTTCTGCTAGCTCTTCATCACGGTTACGAATTGCTTGTAGGATATATTTATGTTCATCAAACGCCTCTTTTGGCCGAGACTGTGCTCTTGGCGATTGATAGCGATACATTCGCAGTAAGTGGTAAAGCTCATCACACAATAAAGAAATGAGTTTGCTGTTACGGCTGGCTTTAATGATTCGATAATGGAAGTCGAAATCGCCGTGTTGATGAAAGTAGGAAGAACCCTCGACTTCATCGATATGTTGGGAATGTGTCGACAATAATCCTTCAAGCCCGATAAGCTCATCTTGTGTGATGTGTCTTGCTGCTAGCCTTGCAGCCATGCCTTCTAGAGCCTCTCGAACCGCGTAAAGCTCAAGTAACTTGTCAGCAGAAAAAGTAATCACTCGGGCGCCAACATGTGGGATTCGCTCGATGAGCCCGAGCCCTTCGACACGCATAATCGCTTCACGCAAAGGACCACGACTGACCTCAAAGCGTTTAGCTAACTCGGGTTCTGAGATCTTGCTGCCCGGAGCTAAGTCACCGTTGACTATCGCTTCAACCAAGTATTCCGTCAGGCTTTCTGACTTGGTATTTTCTTTGTCGCCCACTCGCGGTTTTGTGTTAGCGCTTAAGGTAAGGTCTTTTATCGCAGTATTCATATTCACTCTGCTCATTTCTCATTGCTGACCTCAAACTGTCAACAATTTAACAACATGAACATAAAATACACGATCAAATTGTCGACAATCAAGATAATTGTCGACAATTTAGACTAAGGTAGTATTTTATTTAAGCAACCATAATAGGCATTCACGAGGCACCTATTAACAATAAGTAGTTGCTTTATATAGATAAAACCTTAAAACAACCAATCTACTTCTGTACTTACACTCAAACTAGCCGCAAGAACATGTCGACAATTTACCCTCCAAATAGGCAAACAAGCGTTGTTGGCGTATATCAGTATGCCCACCAAAATACAGACATAAAAAAGGCGCACTCATGTGCGCCTCTTCTTCATAAAGTTATCTAGCACTCAGCTAGGCTATCTGACGAGTCACTTCTAGATATTTGTTGATATCTACAAAATCGATTTGCTCCGGTTTCAAGTACGTTTCCGCGTATCGAATGTGGGTCCCACTCGTTAGGAACAGCCTAAACAGCTCTATGTCGATATGTTCATCCAAAGCCATTTTGTGCATGATGTCGATGGCAACACTGATTGGCTTCGCTTTCTTGTACGGTCTATCAGCCGCTGTCAGCGCCTCAAAAATGTCCGATATCACAAGAATTCGCTCGGGGATCGAAAGGTCCTCTGCAATTAGCTTTCTTGGATAGCCTGTACCTTTTAGCGTTTCATGGTGGGTCGACGCATAACGCGGCACTCGTCTAAGCTCTTTCGGGAATGGCAGGCTTTCAAGCATTTTGATGGTACCTATCATATGCTCATTGATTTTGAATCGATCTTCGGCCGTTAAAGTGCCACGAGCAATACACAGGTTGTAGACCTCACCGAGATTATATAGATGTTCAGGTACATCCATTTTTATCTGATGCTTTGGATCAAACTCTAATGGTCGGTCTCGTTTGACTATGTGTTCTGGTCTATCACTTAAAAGCTGCTCTATAGCGGGTAAGCTTGAGCTAGGAACCCGATTCATCGCCTCTACTGGCGATAAACCCAATTGATCATCAAAGTTACGCGTCCATGTCGTTTCTGCGATAGAACGAATACGGGCGACCTTATCATCACTCATAAATTCACCACCCACATTAGATGTCGCGATGAATGCAAAATCGTCTTGTAACTTTTGCTTGGTTGCCGCTAACTCTTCGGCTATCTGTTCCGTTGGAAACTCACCTTCAAGTTGCTTTCGCAAAGCCGTAATTTCTGCATCACGCCAAAGCACCTCAAATCGAGTTCTCACCTCATGGATACGGTTATATTTCGCTTCTAGTTTAGAGCCTTTATCCACAATATGTTCAGGTGTTGTGATCTTACCGCAATCATGTAGCCACGCTGCAATTCTAAACTCACGACGTTCATCGTCATTTTCAAACTTAAAATCTTTAAAGTAGTCTGATTGAGACTGTTCAGCCGCTTCTGCCAACATCAATCCGAGCTCAGGTACACGGTTACAATGACCTGCGGTGTAAGCAGACTTATCATCGATAGCTTGCGCGATAAGTTTAATAAAGGATTCGACAAAAGCTTCCTGTGTTTGTTCGTGCTGCTTTATCTCCGCAGACATGTCTTTGACCGCGACAGATAGCTCCCATACCTCTTTTATACGTGTATCAAGTACGGTCACATTGTCATAGTCACGCTGCTTTACCTTGTTGGTTTCAGCTTTTAGCTGACGTATTGGCCGAACAATCGGCGCACCAAAAATCCAAGCGACAGGCAAAGTAAGGCTCATTAATAGAACGGTCACACCAATTGAGGTCGCGACTCGCTTGTTAACTGCGCTGTATATCTCAGTTTCAGGGATGGCTACCGCAAAATACTCTGAGTAATGCCCACCCGTATCGATCTTCTTCAAATATAGGTGCTTAAGTTCACCATTGAGGGTTAGCTCAACCATCTCACCTTCAACAGTCGCTGTTGCGGTTTTTTCATAGAGCTCCGTGTAAGGAATCGTCGTACCTGCATTGAAAGCCTGATGATCAAACCACTTTTGAGCTAACGCCTTTTTGTGCTCATCAGTAAGCGACTTGATGGCTTGGTTGATGATAGGTAGCAGCTGTTGGTGTTTATTCTGCAAAACAATATGGAATTGATTAGGATAGTCTGTTTTTAGATCAAGCAGCGCTTCACTTACTTTCAAGTTCCGATGGAAGAGCTTATCCAATAAAAATGACAATACAGGCTTAACATCAATTACCGCAAAAACCTCTCCGTTGTCGACAGCGTCTAGCGCTGCCTCAATATCCGTAAACTCCAAAAGATTAATGTTTGGGAAATCAGATCTTAATTTCGGTGTAATTGACCATCCAGATAAAATGGCTACGCTCTTTCCATCAAGCTCTTGGTAGTTAATTACTGCTGGAGCATCACGTTTCGTGACCACAGCAAACGGTAGTTCATAAATCGGGTCAGTGTATAAGCCGATGATACCGTTACTTTCGTAATTTTGAACCGAGTGTAAGCCATCAATACTTCCCTCTTGGAACTTGCCAGTTAACTCCGCCCACGAGAAGCCATTTACAAATTCGAACTGAACTCCACTCATCTCACTGATCATTTTCAATAGATCAATCGCATAACCGTGTGGTTTCCCTGATACTGAAAAATCCATCGGTCCCCAATCACTTTGATTTGAAAACAATAGAGGCGATGTATTGTCTATTATGGTTTGTTGCTGTGAAGACCAGTTAATTTGGTTAGCTTGAGGTAGTGTGTTACTCGACTGATAATTGCGATTAGACGCGATGATGTTGCCTGACCTTGAATAAAGGAAAGACTCAACTTTACTGTCTTCATCTAAATCCAACGCATTCGCAGACAACTTACTCGCTAACGAAGACAGAACAATATCAATCCCTATCACATGTTGAGTGTCGCTTGCTGCTTTGGATTCAAACGCTAATGAATACGTTTGGCCTGTGATTTGAAGGTGTTGAAATAGATAAGGCTGAGTTTTCTCGACAGTCTCTGTATTGGCAGATACATACCAAGGTCTTGTGGTTGGAAAATAGTTGCTAGGCTCTGTCCTAGAATCTCTAAGATTAAAGTCCCAATCATAGTATTTGGTGGTACGAATTCTACCTCGATGTTGGTTGCGGATTTCAATGACAACCCAACGGTCGCTATTCTGTGCGCCTATCTTATCTCTAACATGGGGTGAAGACTCCAAATTAATGATTTGGAAGAAGTTGTCGTTAGATGAACCGATATAAATACTGTAGAAGAGAGGATTATCTTTTATCGCTTCAGAAAGAATCCCACGCGATTCTTCTCTGGATATTTGATGGCTGATAGAACGATGCACAGCAGAAAGCAAGCGTGCAGTGTTGATCGCGTCTGAATCGACGTTACCTATATAGTCACTTAAGTCTTGAGACACCATCGTCAATTTTGACAGGGTATGCTCAGTCGCCATTTTTTTACTGAAGTAATATTGGAGTGATACGGCAACAATTGCCGTAAGTACCGTTGCAAGTAAAAACATCCCGCCAACGGTCACCCGTAATGAGATTTTTGTGTTTGTCATTATTCTATCCTTGAATAACCACTAGCTTAGAGATGTAACACGCTAGCAATATCTCTATTATTACTACGCGATACCACCGCTATCAACACATTATTCTATATATGAATTTAAATACCCCTAGTTCCCTCTCTACGTCGCAATATTCTTGAATTTAAATGACAGTTAACAATATAAATCAACATGCAAATCCCACAATTAAATTAATGGCATTTGTTTTCATAAAATAGAAAGACCTCACGCCTTTGTTATTGCGGCTATTATATCATTTACTTTATGCTATAAATTTAGATATAAAACATTAACATTTAGTCAGTTCGTTAGTATTGACATTACCCAATGTCGAGACACCTTCGAGCATTATCAGGCGAGCCTATGACGGATAATTTCTCCCCTTCTGCCAGCACCATTGTGGCAAAAGATTCTAAAAGCAATGAGCATGCAGTCAGCGATTTGACTATTTCTGAGTATTTATCGAAGCCATTTAAAATAGAATTAACGCTCATATCTAAAAGCTTTGTTATCGATGACCAGCTTGGACAAAATCTGGTGGTTACGCGATTTGTCAATGATACCGACAACCTAACCGCTACCCGAGTGTTCAACGGTATTGTTACGCAAGTTCAGCTGTTAGGTATGGACAGTAACCTGCAATACTCAAGTTACCGCGTCACTCTTAGACCTTGGTTCTGGTTGCTAAAACACACTCACTCATTTCGTGTGTATCAAAACCAATCAACCAAAGACATAGTGTCAGATGTATTAACGCAAGCGGGCTTTAGTGGATCCTTTAAAACAGGAACTATGCCCTCTTCTAAACGGGAATATTGTGTCCAATACAATGAAAGTGACTTCGACTTTGTCACTCGTTTATTGGCTGAAGAAGGCGTTCATTACTTTTTCCAACACAGCGATTCTGATCATTTGATGATGCTCCAAGACGCACAGAGTCCGTTTCAAAAATCAGATGCCAGTAAAATGGATATGATTGAGACTCCTTCCGGCAGCAATCCTTTAATAGATAAATGGATGCCGCAAGGACAGTTTCATGGTGCAAGTATTGAACTCACTGCTTATGACTACTCGCAAAGCAAGTTGGTGAGTAGTAAAGAGAAAAAATCTAGTCACAAGATCGCGAACAACACCAAATTAACCAAACAATACTATCCAAACCTTGGTATCACCGGTGGAATGGAAGACCTTGCCAGCAACCTAGTTAAACGACGAATTGAACAGTTAGAGCAAAGCTATCAAACCGTTCACGCAGAAGCACAGCATGATTCATTCGAGTTAGGCACTTGGTTTTCACTGGCATCACATCTAGATAAGTCTCAGCTCGGCGATTATCTCGTCACTGAGATCCGAATCAATTACAACAGTGACAACCATTGTGAAGCAAGCCTCTCACTCATCGACACTTCAATTCCGAATTACCCGACACCGAGAGACAAAGCCAAAATACACGGATTACAAAGTGCGGTAGTTGCAGGCAGCACCGCTGGTGAAATTAACCAAGATGACCAAGGTCGAGTTCGAATCCAGTTTCATTGGGATACTGAAGCTTCAGGTGACAAAACCAGTTGCTATGTACGTGTCGCTCAAATGATGGCCGGCAGCGGCTATGGTGCTCAATTTATCCCACGAGTGGGACAAGAAGTCTTGGTGAGCTTTATCGATGGTGATCCAGACCAACCCATCATCACAGGCAGTGTCTATAACAGCAAAAATACGCCGCCTTACAAAGAAGCAAACTCAACCAAAACAGGTATCAGCACTAAGCTAAATGGATTAGCTAATGAACTCTATTTTGATGACAAGAAAGACAATGAGCTCATGTACATGCATGCCACCAAAGATTTCACCAAGGAAGTAGAAAACAACCTAACTGAAACCATCAAAGGTGAATTGCTTCAGAAGACGACCAAGCAAGTGACAGTCTCTACAGAGGACAACTACACACTGACCTCTGACAAAGCGATCAGTGAAAAAGGTAAATCCATCTCTTTGGAAGCCGATGACAAAATTGAGCTAACCGTTGGATCAAGCAAAATTACCATGTCTTCCTCTTCCATTAGCATTGAAGCCAGCAACATTGACATCAAAGCCAGCAGCGCACTCAATCTCGAAGGGATGAATGTGACCAGCAAAGCAACATCAGCGAACAAAATATCTGGTGTAACCACAGCCCTCGAAGCTACAAGCTCAAACAGTATTAAAGGTCTCAGTGTGGCGATTAAAGCAGATACCACCCTTTCCGCTGAGGGCTCACTGAGTGCCGAGTTTAAATCTGGACTAAAAGGTACGTTCGATGGTGGTGTTATGGGCGAGCTAAAAGGTGCGATTGTTAAGGTGAATTAACAGGCCCAAGTTGCTAATACTTAAACCGGACCAAAGCACAAATTTAGGTAGAACGAAAATATGTATAAAAAGATTCCGTATCAAACAGGCCGGCAATTACTCGACAGGTTCTCTAGCTCAGACGAAGCTCAAGCCCTGATCGATGAAGATCTCAGCATCAACGACTCCATAGAAACTCTGTTAGAGAACGAGCTTTACTTCGACTTGGTTCAACTTCTTGCTCATGGACTTCCCGTTCGTGAAGCAGTTTGGTGGGGAGCACATACGCTCGATGCAAGGAATGACGTGTGGTCTACCATGCAAAAGCAATGTATCTCTACCGCAAAAGCATGGGTCAAATCGCCATCAGAAGAGCAAAGGCGCAAGAGTGAACTATTTTCAAACAAGCTCAATTTAAATTGCGGCCCATCCTGGTTGGCGCAAGCGGTATTTTGGAACGGGTCCGGCAGTATTGTTGCACCAGATTTGCCAACGGTTCTTCCAGATCCTTTTCTATACTCTAAGGCGGTAGCCGGCGCGATTAACCACTCGGCAGCACTACCAAATTGGGACAAGACAGACGAGTACTACAAAAAATCCGTCGGCATAGCGCTAGAGCTTGCCAAAGGAAGCAAAGCATAGGAGTTACCGATGACATTAGCCGCACGACTAACCGACATGCATGTATGCCCAATGCAAACACCTGCTGTCCCCCCTATACCACACGTAGGTGGACCAATCAGTGGCCCCGGTGTTCCGACCGTTCTGATTGGTAATATGCCCGCTGCGACACTCGGCGACATGTGCGTCTGTGTTGGTCCCCCTGATAGCATCATCAAAGGCAGCGCGACAGTTCTCATCATGAGCAAGCCTGCCGCTCGTATGGGCGATACCACAAGCCACGGTGGCTCGATTGTCTTGGGTATGCCTACAGTGATGATTGGAGGCTAAACACCTTACATTTCATAGGGTTTCATAAAACCGTGACATCGGTCCACTTTTTTAGATGAAGTTCATAGTTTTAAGTAAATATCTATTTTACATGAGACTTTTCACAAAAAAGCTCTAGAATTAGTAAATGTTAACAAGTGTTTACGAAACATAAGGAATATGTATCAAATGTGACACTTTGTGCGATCGGAATAACAAATAGATTTTTTACAGGATGTATATGACAGAAATCGCCGACCTACTTGTTCCAATCTCGGATGAAGCGCCCTCTGGCTCTTATTTGAAGTTAGATCGAAGTGCCTATCGCTGCTTAAGAAACGTTTACAATAGCGCTCAGTCGTCATTTAGACAGTTGGTTGAGACGCCTGATGCATCCTCTGATCCAGCACTGGTTGACGCTAACACGGATAACTGGGCGGAGTTACGAAAAGTCTCAGAAGAAACACTCATTTCTCAGTCGAAGGACTTAGAAATATTAGGTTGGTATATTACCAGTCAGCTTTTTACTCCTAGCCCATTCGAAAGCCTTGCTAGCACTCTTCCTGCTTTAAACCAATTTGTAGACCAATTTTGGGATACGCTAAACCCGATGCCACCAGAAGCTAAGTTAAAAGCTTCAGATGAGGCTGGAAAAGCAAAAGAGATTGCAGAATTCAGAACCAAGCCCTTACTACAACTCGTTGGTGAGTCCGTTGATACGAGCTCTGTTTATGTGCCCTTTCAAATGCTCGACTTCTGTGCTGGCGTTACCTATGGCGATTATTTGGTTGCTGAACGTAAAGGCAGCATAAACGAATTGAAAGAATCGGCTTTAGGCGCATTTGATCAAAGCGTTTCTGAAACGCTTTTTCAACTGGCAAATATTTACAGCGAGCTAGAACTGATCGAGAAAAACTTGGCGGAAAAATGCCAAGCAGTAGATGCGACCCTAATCAGTTTTAACTTCATCAAGACTAACGTTCGTGACCTCATCAAAGCGATACACTTCCTGGTGGGTGAAAAATTCACACCTTGGCCTTTAGATGACGATTTCCATGTGATCCAAGCCTCGTCAGAAGTAATAATACAAAGCGATTCAATACCTGCGGCACTAGAACAAGGTGATATAACCGCCACTGAGACTAATTCAGCAACAACAGTCAGCCAAGATTTCGGGCAAGCAGCCCCAACAAATCAAGCACAATCTCATACGTCACATGTTCAGGCAACTCAGAATCAAGCTCAAGCTGTCGTCCAGAACGTATCGAGCATCAACGGAATTGTAAATCGCGATCATGCCTTCCAAGAAATTAGAAAGATCGCCGAATACTTTAAAGAGACCGAACCTCATAGCCCTATCGCCTTTTTACTCGAGCGATCTATTCGTTGGGGGTATATGAGTTTTCCTGAGTTGCTCCAAGAGATGATTGGCAATGAACAAAATGTGATTGCCCAAATCAATCAAATGACGGGAATGGACAACCTAGACAAGATGGATTTGTCAGGCAAATCGGTTCCTGTAATGACTTCTGCTCCGGAGGCAACTCCGCCAGTAAAACCGACTATTGAAGAGCCAGCGAATGTAACGTCAGTTCCCGATAGTTCAAATAGCACCACAGATACAAACCAAACATCTGAATCTACTTCCGACTCATCATCAAGCAGCCTGCAAGATTTTGAGTGGTAAAGCACATTAATGCGTCAGCAAGGAGAAAGTAATGGCTTCTATTTTTATGAGAATTGATGGTACGACACCAAAAGGTGCAGCAACCGTAGAAAAAATCGGCGGCAAAGATGGTTTCTTTGCTCTTGATAGTATTTCTTGGAGCGCTGTGCGTGGTGTTGGTATCGATGTAGGTAATGCGAACAATGCGGACCAAGGCATGGTTGCTCTTGGTGAGGTCAACATGACTCGTGGCTGTGATGGTGCAACACCACATCTAACCACATTCTTATACGCGCCTGGTCCAGAAGGTCGCACTGTTGAAATCGTGATGACAAAACCAAACCGTGAGGGTTCTGGTGCTGATCCATACCTAATTTTAACGCTAAAAATGGCTCGTATGTCTAGCTATAACATGTCTGGTACTGACGGTTCTCTTCCAAGCGAATCTTTCAGCTTAACCTACACCGAGATTTCTAAGGCTTACTACATTGAAGCAGACGGCGGTAAGATCGAGAAAGGCCCAGAGGTTGGCTTCGATGCTACTACAGCTAAAGTCACTTCGACTGCTAAGTAATTAAACAAGGAGAGTTACCGTGGCACTAAATTCCCAACATAAACGCGTAAGTAAGAACCGCGTAAGTATTACCTATGACGTTGAGACTAATGGCGCTGTAGAAACCAAAGAGCTCCCTTTTGTTGTTGGGGTTATTGGTGACTACTCAGGCCATAAACAAGACAAAGAAGAAGTGGAAGATCGTACCTTCTACAACGTTGATAAAGACAACTTCGACACAGTAATGAAGCGCGTTGGTCCTGAATTATCTCTAAAAGTAGATAATGTACTTGCTGGCGACGATAGCCAATTTGAAGCGAGCCTTAAGTTCGATTCAATGAAAGACTTCGAACCTGAAGCGATCATCGAACAGGTTGAACCGCTTAAGAAACTTGTCGAAACCCGCAATCAACTGAAGGTACTTCTTTCTAAAGCCGATCGTTCTCGCGACCTAGAGAAACTGCTAAAAGAAGTTCTACAAAGTGCAGACACGATCAATGCTCTTTCTGATGAGCTTGGCATTAA
The DNA here is from genome assembly GCF_027587015.1 of Vibrio sp. Makdt. NCBI lineage: Bacteria > Pseudomonadati > Pseudomonadota > Gammaproteobacteria > Vibrionales > Vibrionaceae > Vibrio > Vibrio sp. Makdt. The sequence continues at coordinate 81,301 of NZ_JAPPTH010000019.1, read as the reverse complement.
AGAAGAAGGAGCTGAGTAATGAGTACTGAAACTGAAAATCAAGCGCAACCGGAAGCTGCTGAAGGCTCACTGAGCTTTCTAGACCGTGCGATTGAAGCTACCACTCAAACTCCCGCAGACACCACCAAAGAGCTGTTTTCTGTTCTTACAGAGCAGGCGCTTTCAGGTACAGTGACGTGGGATAAAAACGTTACAAAAACCATCGAAAACGCAATTTCTGAGATTGATAAAAAGCTATCCAAGCAGCTGTCTGAAGTGATGCAGCAAAAAGATCTACAAAAACTGGAAGGCTCTTGGCGTGGTCTACAAAAGCTGGTTAAAGAGAGCGAACTTGGCCGCGATCTGAAAATCAAAATGGTCGACTTCACTCAAGAAGAGCTGCTTGACCAATTTGAAGATGCACCTGCAATTGACCGTAGCCCGCTGTTTAACGCTGTTTACCAAGGTGAATTCGGTACAGCAGGTGGTGAACCTTACGGAACCTTTATTGGTGACTACGAGTTCAGCGCTAAAGATGAAGATGTTGCACTGCTTCGCTACATGGGCGAAGTTGCTGCTGCCTGTCACGCCCCATTCGTTGCTGCTGCAAATGCAGAAATGTTCGAGTTTAATGATTTCCAAACCTTCTCTGAAGGTAAACCTGTTGCTGCGGGCTTCGACTCCCCTGCTTATGCAGCATGGAATTCATTCCGTGAGAGCGATGATGCGCGTTACGTAACACTCACTCTTCCACGAACTCTTGCTCGCCTGCCTTACGGCGGAAAAGGCTTAAGTACCGATGTGTTTGCTTACGAAGAGCTCGACACAGATATGGATGGAAACCCTAAACCTAAGAGTAATGATCAGCTAGTTTGGTCAAACGCGGCATATGATCTTGGTCTTAAAATGACTCAAGCTTACACGGCTTCTGGTTGGTGTACTTCGATTCGTGGTCTTGATAATGGCGGTAAGGTAGAAAACCTACCAAACCTAACGTACAAGTCTGAAGCTGGCGACCTACTGCAACAGTGCCCAACTGAAGTAAACCTAACGGATGAGCGCGAAAAAGAGCTTTCTGATCTTGGTTTCCTTCCTTTGGTTCACTATAAGAGTTCTAACTACGCCGTGTTCATTGGCGGTCAAACCACGCAGAAGCCTAAAACTTTCACCGACCCTGACGCCACTGCAAACGCTGCTATCTCTGCTCGCCTGCCTTACATCATGGCAAGTAGCCGCATCGCCCACTATCTGAAAGTGATGGGTCGAGACAAGCTAGGTTCGAACCTTGAAGCTCCGGACATTAAGCGTGAGCTACAACTATGGATCGACCAATACACCAATGCTGGTGCAATTGGTAACGAGCAACGTGCAAAAACCCCTCTTTGTGAATCTCGCATCGAAGTGGTTGAGCAACCTGGTAAGCCAGGTGCCTACTCTGCTGTCGCTCACCTAAGACCTTGGTTACAACTTGAAGAACTGACCACTTCAGTTCGAATGGTTGCTAAGATTCCTGGCTAATAGGGATTTGGCCGGAGCAATCCGGCCAAAATTTTGTATGAAGTTAAATACAGAATGGCAGAACAAATTCAACCAATTAGATGACACAGATAATTCCTTTTTAAAAGAGGCTTTATCTCTGTTATCTGAGCTAGACCAACACTCTTTAAGCTCTAAATCCTCACTAATTTCATTGATATCAACGCTGATATCTAAAATCGATAACGCACTCAGCTTACAACTCGATGAAGTTATCCATGACTCTGAGTTTCAAAAGCTAGAACGTAATTGGCTTAGCCTACAACAACTTGCCTCCCTCCCCGTTAGCTATCAAAGAGCACATGTAAAGCTTTTAGATATGAACTGGGAAGAGATATCCAGCGACGTTAACCAAGCATACTCAACCAAATCCAGTGACCTGTACAATAAGATAGGCAACAACGAGCTGAATACTTTAGGGGGACATCCGTTTGGCTGTATCGCTTTTAGTCACCCTATCTCAATGGATATTGATTTTGATGCTGAATACGACGACTTATTTACCTTAGAGCTCCTTGGAAAGTTAGGGGAAGCGACACTCTGCCCCATGCTGTTTTCTCCTGTCTCCACTTTTTTCGGTGAAAGCGGTGCTGATTGGCTCTCAGATATAGAACGTATCAACAAGATTCTTTCAGGCCCCGATTATACCGCTTGGCAAGAGTTACGTAATAAACCGAGCTCTCGCTTTATCGGCATGGCGCTACCTCAAGTACGAATCAGAGAAGCCTACAAAAACCGAAGAGCTGGCTTTATTTATAACGAACAAGGAAAAGGCTCATGGGGTCTAGCCAATATGGTTCTGGCGACGACTATCATGCGAGAGTTCCATCGTGTGAATTGGTTTGGTTTTTTGAAATCTCGCTGGAACGATAAACTGCAAGGCGCAGTGATTAACCTTCCTGCAAACCACTATTTCGATAGCTATCTGCAGAAACCCGTGACAGACATTAGCTTGTTCGGGCAGCTTTCTAACTTCTACGCGCAAAGTGGCTTTATTCCACTCGCTAAAAGCCCCCTAACCGACAAATTCTACTTCAACGGCAACAACTCGATTTGGCAATGTGGTCAAAGTGATAACGACAAGGTCCTTACTCAGATTCAAACTACACTGATGTCCTGCAGAATCGCTCATTACTTAAAAGTTCAAGTAAGAGAAATGATCGGCAGCTTCAATAACGCAACAGAGTGTGAACTGTTCTTAACGCACTGGATAGAAAAGTTCTCAAGCAACGTGTCGTTTGCCAACGAAGAAACTCTGTCGAAATACCCATTAAGCTTTGCCAAAGTCAGTGTCACAGAGTCGAGTGCTCAAGCTGGCAGTTTTGCTTGCACTTTGCGTATTGTGCCTCAATACCAGTTTGACTATTTCAGTGGTGAAGTTGTGTTAACCACCGACCTAAATGAGGTGGCGTAATGAGTTTCTGGTCTACCTTTGTTAGCGATTCTAAACCGTACCAAGATGCAGAGATAGAGGATATCAAGTTCCATCTCACCAAGCTGCTAGAAGCAGAGGCCTCGCTAACAGACATTGACAACAGGTTAATTGAAGTAAACCGCTCCAATTTGAAGTTTGGGATTGAAGACATTCAGTTACTCAGTGCGACATTAGAAAAAACACAACTCACGCTCAGAATCGAAAACTGGATCAAGAGCTTTGAGCCGCGCTTACATAACATTTCTGTCGAACTTGGCGAGCGAAAAGAAGGCGATAACTCATTGTCCTTCAACATCATCGCTAAGGTAAAAACCAGCTATGGTGAACAAGACCTTATCTTTGATTCAAAAATCGCATTAAGCGACTTAACGACCTCTCTGGAAGAAGATAACTATGACTGAACCTATTATGCGTTACTTTGAGCAAGAGCTGGCCTTTGTTCGCCGTTCATTGGGACAGTTTGGTGAGGAGTATCCTACACACGCTGAAAAGCTCAATATTCATCAGGGTAAAATAGAAGACCCGAGCATGGCTCGCCTGCTAGACGGTGTTGCCCTATTAAATGCGAAAGTCGAAAAGAAACTCTCGGAGCAGTTACCGGAAGTCATCGAAGGGATTCTTGGCGTTTTATACCCTTCGTACATTCAAACGGTACCGAGCGTTGCCTACCTTGAGCTGTTAGCAGAGGATGGTCCCATTGAATCCAATACCTTGCCAAAAGGCTCGCTGTTTTCGAGCACCAACACCAAAAACGAGTGTTTATTCAGGACCGTCGATGAACTAAAAATCTCGCCGTTTAGCCTAAGCAACATTAAAGCTTTAAGTGCCCCATTTAGTTTCAACAGACCCAAATCAGCCAGTCAAAGTAACGCTGTTGTCCAAATATCACTCAGCACTGGTGATCCAGAAACTCACTTCAGTCACTTGGAGCTCAATGACCTAGACTTCTTCGTCAAAGGCTTTGAGAACAACGCAGACTCTCTCGTTGAATTGCTACTCAACAACACCTTGTCGATTTCAATCTCTGATAGTGAATGCACTCAACACGTCACCCTTGATAGCAACCAGCTAAAGAATCGAATCAGCGACCTAGAATTTAAATTTCTACCCGAGCACGGCAATCAGTTCACTGGCTACCAACTGATCAACGAATTCTTCTTTTTCAAAGAGAAGCGTCAGTTCTTTAGGCTCAAGAACTTCGCGAAATACGCGAGCCAGTTTGATGAGTCGGAAATCGTGATCAACTTATTTATGTCTTCACTGCCGTCTGAATTCATCCGCTTGTTCAATAAAGATGTTATCAAGCTAAACGTTATGCCTGCGGTTAATCTATTTGAGCAAACCGGTGAACCTATTTCTTACGACCATCGAACCCTTTCAGTTCCCGTCAATGCCGATGCTCATAGCGACAACAATATAGAAATCATAGAGATTCAAGATGTCTATGAAATCACACCTAATGGAGAAATCCCATTAGTCCCTCTTTTTAAAGAGAAATACGCTCACAATCAGCGATACGATTATTGGCAAAGTAAGCACAATCACTTTGGTGAAATGAGCATTGCGATATCACTTTCAGATACACCAACGACTGAATTTAGCAAGCTACTTGGTACGCGCTTATTATGCACAAATGGTAAGCAAGCCTGCGGAGTGAGTGGTACTTTAGAATGCCTAGAGAGTATTGACTTACCCGGTGAATTTTCACCGATTTATCCACCTTCAGCGCCAATCACTAAAGAGGTTGATCAGAATATCCACTGGGAATTTATCAGCTTGTTGAACACCAATTTTTCATCTTTGGTGCAATCGAGCAACCCAGTCTCCGACCTCAAACACATGTTGAGTTTGTGCAGCCGAGAACAGGTATCAAGTGCTGAGATTCAGATGATTCACTCAGTTACTTTTGATTCGCAAGTTTCTGCGATTCGTGTGCTAGGTAAAAACGTCTTCTCGCCCGGCACTGAGATTGAATTAACGCTAGATGCAACAGGCCCCTACTTGGCATTTGCTGATGTGCTAAACCGTTTCTTCCAACAATTTTGTAGTTTTGACCGATACATCCAACTCAAGATCCGTATTTACGGACGAGACGGTATCGTCAAAAAGTACCCAAAAATTCACGGTAGTCAATTGTGCCTATAACGCAGCGAATATTGGTAACACCGCCAACGTATATAAGCCAAAGCGATGGTCATAGGGAGATGATATGAAGCACTTCATCGAAGATTTAGCAGTTCAGCCTGAGAAATACGACTTCTCACAGGCGATGAGATTGTTGGAACAACTTCAGTCCCAAAGTACCACGCCGTTACAGATTCAATTGAAGTCAGAGGCGATGCCGACGGGTAACCCTCAGGAGATTCAATATTTCTCGTTAAAGGGAAATAAGGCCAAACTCAGACTAGCGAAACAAGCACTCTCTGGCGTTAAAGGCGTGATACCGAATTACATTTACGAAGAGTTGTTAGCGGCAATACACAATGAAGATCATTCTCTGCAAGATTTTCTGGACGTGTTCAATCAAAGACACTATGAGATTACCTATCGAACCAATGCACGGCGTTGGTTACTGGTAGAAAGCGAGCAAAACCCCAAAAAAACTGCCTTGTTAAGCCACTTTGCAGCGCTTGGAAAAGAGCACAAAGAGTATCTGCAATACTCGCTTCTTTTGAGCCAGCAAAGCCGCAGTCTGACCACGTTGAGGAAGATCCTTAATGACTATTTCCCATTTTCGATTGAGGTTGAATGTAAAGCCTTTGAACGACGCCTTCTACCTTCAGATTCATTGACTCGAATCGGTACAGATCGTGATTTTAATAGTCGCTTAGGCCAGGGCTTTTTAGTCGGGAGAACCTGTCTCGCTCACTTCAATAATCTGAATATTTTTGTGACCCCGAAAAACCGCACTGAGTTTCTCGAGATCCAACAAGATGACCAATTTGCTAAAGCCGTATTGTCTTTGACGCAGCATTACTTAAAAGACAGCACGCCCGTTGCGATTTACCTGAACGTTAAGCGTTCATATTTAACCAGACCCCGTTTATCAAGCAAGGTTTCGATGGCTGCTCGTTTGGGTGAGATTGACTACCTAGCGCCTGAACGTAACCCCAATGAAACCGTAAAGATTTTGCTTTTGTAGTTCGTAATACGGAATGTATAGATTATAGAGATACAAGGAATTGACTATGACACAAGTAACTCTCACTAACTTAGTAGGAAAACTTTCTCCCGAACTCAAGCAAGCGCTGGAAGCGTCTGCGGGTGCGGCAATGAATCAAGGTGTTGGCGCGATAGAGACTGAACACTGGATTCTACAGCTTATTTCGCAAAAAGATCCCAAGCTAATGGCTTTGTGTGAATCGCAAAAGCTTTCGTTAGACGCTTTGGTTAATGAACTAACGAAGAAAGTTTCCATGTTAGCGAAAGGGAATGAAGGTCAGCCTACATTGAGTCATGGTCTCACGGAGTTAATCAAAGATGCTTGGATGATTGCATCGGTTAACTACGGTCACGGAGAGATCGTCAGCTTGCATCTAATCCAAGCACTCATGCAGCAAAATGTTTTGGGCGTAAGCACCCTGCAACTCGAAACACTAAGCAGCGTGTCACTCGAATCTCTGCAAGGCTTGATCAAGAAAACTCCGATTGCACGCAACACAGCCGATCCTTCAGCTAGTGGCTCTGTTGATACCACTCCAGCGGGTAACGACGCATTAAGCAAATACACCGTTAACCTAACGCAACAAGCACTCGACGGAAATATCGACCCGATTTCAGGCCGTAATGTTGAAGTAAGAAAAGCGATTGATATCTTATGCCGTAAGCGTCAGAACAACCCGATTATGGTCGGTGAACCCGGCGTAGGTAAGACAGCGGTTGTCGAAGGGCTAGCTTTAAGAATCGCGGCAGATGAAGTACCAAGCGCATTGCAAGGTGTACAAATCCACTCTCTCGACCTTGGGTTACTTCAAGCGGGAGCGAGCGTTAAGGGTGAGTTCGAGAACCGACTAAAAGATGTGATCAACGAAGTAAAAAGCTCTGAGGTGCCGATCATCGTATTCATTGATGAGGCCCACACCCTAATTGGTGCTGGCGGCGCTGCCGGACAAAACGATGCTGCTAACCTTCTCAAACCAGCACTAGCACGTGGTGAATTCAAAACCATCGCTGCGACAACTTGGGCCGAATACAAGAAGTACTTCGAAAAAGACCCGGCCCTGACACGTCGATTCCAAGTCGTCACCATTGAAGAACCTAACGCTGAAGACGCAATGCAGATGCTACGTGGTGTTGCCGCTTCACTGCAAGCTCACCATGGCGCATTTATCGCTGAATCTGCGATTGAAGCTGCGGTTAACTTATCGATTCGTTACCTTCCGAGTCGCCAACTGCCAGACAAAGCCATTAGCCTACTGGATACTGCTAGTGCGCGAATCGCACTGACACAAGGCGCGAAACCAGAAGTATTGGAAACGCTAGAGCAAACCATTCGTTACCAAGAAAACGAAAAGTCGGCGTTAGAAAAAGAAGATGCATTGTTCTCAAATAGCGCTGAATTGATAAAAGAGCTCACACAATCAATCGAAGAAAACCAACAAGCATTGGCGGCGTATTACACGCGTTGGGAGAAAGAAATTGAATTAGTTGACCAAATCAAGACGGTTCAGCAAGAGATCACTGAAGAACAAGAGCAAGATGCAGTCGATGCCACCAAACAAAAGCAACTCGACACTCTGCGTACTGAATTAGCCGATTTACAAGGTGAAGAGCCTCTGGTTTATGCGATGGTTGACGACAACACCATCGCACAAGTGATTGCCAATTGGACAGGTATTCCAGTCGGCAACATGATGAGTGATGAAATCGCTAAACTGCTTACCTTAGAGGACGAGCTCAATACCCGAGTTATTGGCCAAGATGTGGCGAAGAACGAGCTCGCAAAAGCGATTCGTATATCCCGTGCAGGTTTAACGGATAATCGTAAACCAATTGGCGTGTTCTTAATGTGTGGCCCAAGTGGTGTGGGTAAGACCGAAACCGCTATGGCACTTGCGGAGCAACTTTACGGAGGTAGCAACGACCTTACTGTGATCAACATGACCGAGTTTAAAGAGGAACATAAGATCTCTATGTTGCTTGGCTCACCAGCGGGTTACGTCGGCTTTGGTGAAGGGGGTGTGTTAACAGAAGCAATTCGACGCAATCCTTACTCAGTACTGCTGTTAGATGAAATGGAAAAAGCACACCCTGGCGTACATGACTTGTTTTATCAAATTTTTGATAAAGGCCATATCAAAGACAGTGAAGGCCGAACCGTCGACTTCAAAAATACCATCATCATTATGACCTCGAACGCCGCCGATCAAGCTATCTGTGATGTCTGTGCTAAGACTACAGACCGCATAGACAACGACGAGCTATTGGAAGCGATTCGCCCCGACTTGCAACAGTACTTTAAGCCCGCTTTCTTAGGGCGAACCACTATTGTTCCTTACTACCCGCTTAATGATGTAGAGCTAGCGAAGATTACTGAGATCTCGCTCAATCGCATCAAGAAGAAACTGGCAGAGCAATATCAAGCGTCTTTCACATGGGATGCTGACTTCATTCAGTTTGTGGTGGATCGCAATACAGACCCAACAACAGGTGGCCGTGCCGTTGAGCAAATCATTAATCGTTCATTGATGCCGAGATTAGCTGAAGAATGTATTGGTCGACTCAGCCGTAGCGAACCGATTACTCAAGTTACTGTTAGCGCGACGAACAACAGTGCCGACTTCGATTTATCTATTAAGTAGGTCTTAACCAATGAACAGCAAAGCCAGCCAAACCTTGACCAAGCCTTCATTACTTAACCTGTCTCTTCGGGTTAAGTTGATGCTGGCCATCATGGCGGTTTTGCTGTTTTCCATCACCTTAAATGCAACACTAAACTATTTCAATTTCGAAAAAAGGCTGACTGAAACCTCCGATTCCATCTATGAAATTGTGTTGGAAGAAACACATAACGACATCAATCAAGCAATCAGTTTAGGCTTGCCGCTCTCTGCAATATCAAACATCCAAAGCATGTTGGACCGCCGTTTAAAAATCGTCGATGGTATTACCGCTTTGGTGGTCGTCTCAACTTCAGGTGAACGACTGTTTGGTACCGGAGAAGGAAATCAAGAAAGTGACCGTCAACTATCGCTTGATATCACCAACTCTTTTGGATTAGTAGAAGGCCAAGTTAAGCTGTACTACTCCACCACCCTATTAGAACAGCAAAAGACCTTCTTACTTAAACTCCAGTTTCTCTATTCGGCAATTTGGATTTTGCTTTCGTGTTTAGTCGCTTTTGTCGCCTTGAAATACCTATTAGAAGGTATTGTTGGTAGAGTAAAAAGTGCAACCGCCATCTTTGAGTCTGCGCCCAGTTCAGATGAGTTGCTGCCAACGATTACACAAGCTCATAAAGCACTGCAGTCTCCAAGCTCACTGTCTAAGTTTGAAAAACTGAAAACCAAACACTTCCCAGTGTTTATCATTTCACTTGCTATCCTTCTAACGATCGTCGCCAACCTTGGGGTTTCGTATCAATCTCTAGACAAGTTTTCCCAACTCTACGAAGTGAAACTAGAACAGAAATCTAACCTAATTGGCGACTCATTAAATCAAATGATCAAAGGGTTACTCGATAAAGGAGTACCTGATGACAGGCTGCATGGCTTGGAAGAAGAATTTGCTTTCTTCGTTGATCATCATAGCGAAATTCTCTCTATAAACTTTCAAGGACAATCTGGTACAACGTATCGCTACCCAAAGGTTTATGTGGAGCACCCTTCTATTCGCGAGTCTACGTTCACGCTCAATAACAGCCACACGATTCAATTAAACGTCACCACGGATAACAACCTGATCATCAACCTGCTCAAAGAGAGCGTCATGGATATGATTACCGTGTTAGTTGCCTCTTGCCTTGTGGTGGCTGAAATCATTCTGTTTATGTGTAACTTCATGATTATTTCGCCATGGAACCAAGTAAAGAAGGTGTTCATGTTGGTGAATCGAGACATTGTGAATCACTTGGCAAAGATCTCTACTCGCGATGAAATTGGCAAACTGCTGAACCTCACCAATCAAGCGATCACTAAGCTCAACCCGAGTCAGCCATCGCAAGATATCGACAAACAAGACTTTCGATTCATTCGCTTGCCACTGTTTTTACTGGTGTTCTCAGAAGCGTCTTCGCTAGCGTTTTTCCCTAGATTTGTCTCATCGCTGGAAAACACCACCGGCTGGATTCCTGAAAACCTTGTGACCAGTTTGCCTATTTCTCTATTCATGCTGTGTTGGGCGATCTCACTGCCATTCGCGGGCTATTGGTCAGACAAAGTAGGCAGAAGACATTCGCTAATGACAGGTGGTCTCATCACCTGTGTCGGCTTAGTCGCGACGGCTTTCATTCAATCTCTAGAACTGTTACTCGTTGCTCGCGCTTTTACCGCCGTTGGCTACGGTATCGTATTCATTTCAGCACAAGGCTATGTGTCCGATACGACTAACGACACTAACCGCACCAAAGGCATGGCGACTTTCTTGTCAGCCTTCTTTTCTGGCTCTTTATGTGGTGCCGCGATTGGTGGGATTCTCGCGGAGAAGCTCGGCTATTCAGAAACGTTTATGCTTGCAGGATTATTAGCAACACTTAGCGTGTTACTCGTTTATGTATTTTTCGAGAAATCGAACACCAGTAATTCAAGTAAGCCCGTCAAGTTAAAAGACTTTAAGCTGCTGTTGAGCAATAAATATTTTGCCTTGATCACGATATTCAGTGCGATACCAGCGAAAATCGTCCTCACCGGATTCCTTTACTACATCTGCCCTGTTTACCTACAATTCCTTGGTGAAAGCAGCTCTGTTTCAGGGCGTGTGATTATGGCTTACGGTCTCGCCATCATATTAATTTCGCCGTTGAGTGCCATTCTGGTCGACAAACTCAAAAACAAAATGGCCTTTATCTTTATTGGTGGACTACTTTCATCCCTCGCCTTACTTAATTTCTATTTCTTCCAAGGCACATTGGGGTTACTGCTGATCGTGATAATTATTGGTATTGCTCACGGCATCTGTGTCTCTCCACAAATACCTTTGGTTATCGACTTGCTTTCCGGTCAAGGAATCGAGAAAGGAAAAATCATCGGTATTTTCAGACTGACTGAACGTATCGGTAATATAGCGGGCCCAATGCTAGCCGGGGTGTGTTTGAGTATCTTCGGTTACGACCAAACCATTCTTATATTCGGTGCATCACTACTCGCGAGCTCCTTTAGCTTAATTGTCTTTTTCTCAATATTTCTAAAGTCGGATAAACAAAAGCTAGGGGTTCAATCATGAGATTTATAGTGTTCGTTCTTAGCTTTATTTTAATGACTCCACTCTCGTTCGCTAAAAGTGACGAAAAACACGTCATTCTTTTATTATGGCGAGGCGTAACCGATGCCGAACAAGGCTTCATGGATTATTTATCCCAACACATCGATGTGAGATTTACGATTCTTGATGCCAATAGAGATAAAGCGCAACTCAAACAACACATTAGAGATCTCGAATATAAAGATGCTGATCTAATTTATTCATTCGGCACCACTATCACCTTGAATTTATTAGGGACCTACACCGATCCTAGCGAATTTAGACTGAATAACTCCACGCCTGTTGTATTCAGTATTGTTACCGATCCCGTCGGTTCTAATTTGATCTCTGATTTATCTTCGAAAGAGAGAAACTTTACGGGTGTCTCACATATTGTCCCTCATGAAATACAGTTTAAAGCCATTGATAAACTGAATAACATCTCAAACCTTGGGGTTATCTATAACGCTGATGAAAATAATTCGATTATCACCGCAAATAAAATGATGGAGCTGTCGGAAATTTATAATAAGCGTGTTATGTTGTACCCATTAAACATTGATAAAAGTAAGTCAAACAGCGACTTAATTAACCTCACGATAAACAATATGAAACGTGATGGTGTCGATATGGCTTACTTACCCCCTGATTCATACATCATCACCCAAGGAGGGGAAGTCGTATCAGGGTTACATTCGAAGGGTATCCCAACATTCTCGGCCACTGAGAGCCCGATTAGAAAACATAAAGCTTTGTTTGGTATCGTGAGTCGTTACTACAACGTTGGTCAATTTGCGGGATACAAAGCGAAGAACATTTTGAAAGGAACTCAAAAAGCTTCAGACATACCAATAGAGTCACTCAGCCAATATTCTTATATTGTGAATATCGAAGCCGCACAGAAGCTCGACTATTACCCGCCAGTGTCCATATTGAAAATCTCTGAAGTGATAGGAAACTCTAATGATGTTAACTAGAGCCTCTACCATCAGATTATCGTTAGTCACCCTACTCATCTCGACGTTTTGGTCGGTGAGCGCCTCTGCGCAAGTGAAAATTGGGCCATCTCGTCTAATGCTGACTACACAAGATTGGCCACCGTACCAAACCTATGAAAACGCCTCAATGCAAGGAATCGCCTTAGACAAGGTTAAATGCGCCTTAGGTATGATGGGACAGCCTTATCAGCTGACGATGACTACTTGGTCTGATGCACAGTTGCGTGTTCATAGTGGTAGCCAGCATGGATTTTTCGTTGCGACACAAACATCAGAACGTGATGAGTATGCAACGCTTTCAGCTCCAATCGCGAAACAGACTTTGAATTGGTATTTTGGTCCAGGAGTGGAGGCGAAGGTTGATGAATTGTCAAAGTTAAACCTTAACTTTTCTGCCAAATTTGGCTCAAACAAATGGTTTTGGCTAAAACGTAATGGATTTAACGTCGTTAAGCAGCCACGAGATGCTAAAGTATTACTAAGACTTTTAAAACAAAGGGAAATTGATGTTGTTTTAGAGGATGAGTTGGTCTTTAAGAGAGAGTTGGATAAAGCCTCTTTACCACTCGATTACTTCAATTCGACGAATTTAGATACCAAGGATATGGGGGTCTATTTTTCGAATCGATTCCTTAAAACCTACTCAGGTTTCCTAGATAGTTTTAATTCAGCCATATCCAAGTGCAAGGAGTAGCCATTGTCCATCAGTGTCCACATGATTTCTGTACCTGCTGAAGAGGTTGTTTCCTCTAGAGTGTCGTATCTGCCAGAAAGTGGCGGAAGCTTAGGTCGTTCCCCATCATGTGATATTGCGCTACCCGATCAAACGAAATGGATCTCTCGTACTCATTGTCAGCTGTACCCAACAGATCGTGGTTACGTGATTAAAGACATCAGTAACAATGGTGTTTCGTTAAACGACAAATCACTGGCAAAAGAGAAAGAGTACGTTATTACCGATGGCGACATTATCAAACTAGGTGGTTACACACTACTGGTTAGCCTATTAAGTACACCTAAGGTTGAGTCAACGAACAACAAACAGGATGACACTTTCATAGAACCTTTCAATTTAAAACTGGATGACAGCGACACTGACTTTCTCGATGAGGCACCAGAAATTACATCCACAAAAAAAACATCAAACTTCTCTTCAAAGAATGTGTTGAGTGATGACCCTTTCTCTTCTGACCCATTTGAGGATCTAGACGACGAACAAGTCGTTCCCAACATCGAAGTGGATGAAATCGCTCATGGCGACACCAGCGCCCTACCCTCTGCAGAATTAGAGTATTTGCCAGTCAATGTCGAGAACAACACTCGAATTGAAGAGTCAATCGACAAGCTCATTACTCTAACCGAGAAAAATCAGCAGTATTTACAAAACCCGCAGCTACAGCAAAAAGCCTTGTTTGATGCATTAGAGCAAACCGTTGATCAGTTCTTAAATGAATTTGCACCAAAGCAGCTCGAGAGCCAATTTAGTGAATACGTAAGTAGCGGCATTTTTAGCAATAAAGATAAAAAGTATTGGAAGATCTATCGCAAACACTTCCAACACCGCCAAGACAACGGAGATTTCAGACGTCAGTTCAAAGCACTGTTTATGGAGAACATGCAAAAGCAAAGTGAGGAGAGAGAATGAAAAGGCTCATGCTCTTATCCCTTTGTTTACTGGTCACAGCATGTTCGTCATCGGACCCTGCTCCAGTTGTTACTCAATACTCGCTGACGGTAAAAGCTGATGCGACAATCAATCAATACAACGACGATCAAGCCAACCCAGTTGTGGTTAGGCTTTACCAACTTACGGATCAACAGCTATTCAAACAGCTGCCATTTATTGACTTATACAACAATGACTTGCAGTTACTGGCAGCTAACTTAGTTTCAAAACAGGTATTACCGATTGTATTACCTAACTCAGAGCAAAAGCTGACATTAGATATCAACAAAAACACGCAATACATTGCAGCTCTGGTCGAATTCGCTGATTACCAGAATGGCACAACTAAGAGCGTTTTGATGATGCCTTCCGACCCAGAGCAAACTTTAGAGTTAACGATTACAGGGAAGAAAGCAGAGTTAGCCGTGATACAGCCTGACTCCAGCTGGTGGCAAATCTTTTAATAAAAAAGCCAATATAAAAATAATAGAAAAGGATTTTACGTGGACGCTTTCAAAAAAGTAGTGTGGCAAGAAGGAATGTTTATTGCCCCTCAGCACTTTCAGCAACAAGACCGCTATGTGCAAAACTACATTCGCCAGAACATTGAAACACTGGCCGGGTTTGCCCCTTTCTTTGGCATCACCGAGCTAGTGCTTAACCACGACCTCTTAAAGATCGGTAAGCTGTCTATACCGAGCTGTTCAGGTGTGTTCCCCGATGGGACCCAATTCAACCTCAAGCAAGAGATTGTTGTCGATATTCCACAAGGCACCATTGAAACCATCGTCTATCTTGCCCTGCCAATCTCTTTGCAAGGCAATAATGACTACAGCGAAGATGGCCAAGAACAGAGTCGTTACATCACACGTTCAATCAATGTATTCGATACTTCTACCTCCGAAAACGCCAGTGTCGAAGTCGACGTGGCTCAGCTGAATATCGGGCTCAAATTCGCTGGAGAAGACACGTCTGGTTTTACGTTGATTCCCGTCGCTAAAATCTTAGAGATCAGCGATTCCGACGAAGTGATGTTGGACCGTGCGTTTATTCCAGCTTGTTTACACTACGGCGCGTCGACGCTGCTTAGCGAACGAGTCAAAGAGATTCATGCACTGGTGAGTAATCGTGCTCAAAACCTTTTGAAACGCATCGAAGCTGGCCAAGGGCAGAAAAGTCCGCAGTCTATGATGCAAGACTTCCTTTGGCTGCAAACGCTCAATACGTGGTTACCGTGGTTCGAACTAACCATTAGTAACACCAAATATCCGACGCACGAACTGTATTCGAAGTTGAAACAGTTTGAAGCACAAGTAATGGCGTTAACGCCAGCTATTCCTGATGAGTGCCAACCGTTAAAATACGATAAGCTTTATGACAACTTTAACCCACTGTTTTCGAGCTTAAGAAACTTACTAACACTAGTTCAGCAAGATTCCGTCATCGAGTTCAAATGGGACATATCTCTGTTTGAAAAACGTCGCTTACTTCGCACCCTTATCAAAGATCCTAGCAGCGTGTACAACCGTCGCTTCGTTCTTAGTGTGAAATCCGATATCAGCAGTACAGAGTTAAATGAGCTTTTCCCTATTTCAGCTAAGCTCAGCAGTAACAACAAGATTGTGGAACTGGTTCGAAGCTCGCTTTCTGGTATCTCGTTAACGCCACTGCCTATTGCGCCAAGTGAGCTTAAACCGATGCAAGGCGTCGCGTATTTTGAGGTCGATACTAAAGACAGAAACTGGCTAGATATGCTTGATACTCGTGATGCCATTGCGCTGCATGTTGATGCTCGGATACCAACTCTCGAAGTTGTTCTTTACGCGTTGAGATAATGGCTATGGATTATTTAGACGAAGAAACACTGGTCATCGATAAGGCGTCAAAAGGCTCTACCAATACCGAGTCAGACCAGGCTTTCTCTAAATTAGTCGCGGTGCACTCCACCAGCGCTCAAGAAGAGTTTCTGCGTCACTTTGATAAAGCAGAGAATCAACTGATCAATATCAGCAGTGATTTACTGACCAAAACACTCAAGATCTCAACCTTATCTGAGCCAGATGACTTGACCGTTTTCCGTGAACAATTTATTCAGGGCATTAACGACATCAAAGCTCAAGCGACTGAGCTTACCTACCCTATAGCCGTTATCGACAAACTCTGCTTTTTGTATGCCGTGGTTATCGATGAATTCATAATTTACACCGATTGGGGAGAGAAACGAGGCTGGGAAAATAAAACCCTACTGAGTGAACTTTTTGGTATGCGTAACGGTGGTGAGCTGTTCTTCTCTGTTGCCGAAAAAGCCGCAAGACAGCCTCACAAATTGATAGATCTTCTTGAGATCATCTATCTCTTCATCAATATCGGGTTCAAAGGACAATACCGTGAAGGTGGTGCTGAGCAACTAAAGGCATTTGTCCATCAATTAGAGCAGACCATCAGCCAGTATCGTACTGTGAGCGGAGTTCACTGCCGAACTAAAGTTAAGCTCCCAGAAGTAAGGAAGCCAACTCGACGTAAGCGATACTTCATCACCAGTTTGTTTTTCTTTTGTCTGATAGCAACCAGTATCGGACTCACTGAGTTTTGGTATACAAAAACCCATACCCAGCGAGCTCGCGATTTCACCTTTTTGCCTAACTTTAGCGAGCGCTACGTATTGTCTGGTGAAGTCAAAGACATCGTATTTATTAGCCAAGACAACGATCTTGAATCACCACCTCGTCATGCAAGTAAAGCCCAAGCGGTTGAAACATCACAGAGAACTAACCTAACACCGAGCACAGCCAATTGGCTGGTCCAATTAGCGACGTTCTCTAGTAAGAAAAATGCCCAAGCTTTTATCAACAATCTGTCGCCATCAGCTTATGAACCAATCATCTCGCCTTACAAGAAATACTACCGAGTGATATTGAGAGCGAGCACCTCAGAAGAAGCGAGAAGAACCAAAGCATGGTATGTCGAAAACGACCAAATAAATGCCATCATCGTTCGCACTTCTGCGCATGACTTAAACAAGGAAGAGTCTAACTGATTATGCCGGATGCAAAACCAAACAAATCAGGTAACGTAAAGAAAACGGTAGGCATCTCCGCTCTAGCCTCTGTTGCCTTTTTTACTGTCGCTTCTAGCGTCATTCTGTTAACACCACTCAATGCTTATTTGGTATGGGCACTGACGACTGTCGCCATAATATCCACGCTTATCGGTTTTATTTGTTACTGGGTGCTCATTAAGCGCAGCGCAAAATCACAAGAAGAATCACTAGACAAAGAGCTGATTCAGAAACGACAAAAACAGCTAGCCAACCATTTCAAGCGCATGATCAGCGGACAAAAGCGCAAGACTCGTTTAACGAGCCGTTATGACCAACCGATCTACTTATTGCTGAGCCAAAATCCAAACAAAGACAAAAGCATCATTACGCAAATGGGTTATGAGGCGTATAAGCTCGACGACTTCGGCAATGACATCGAATTCCCTATCCTGTTTTGGGTCAGTGAGCATTCAATTTTAGTCTCTATAAGTATGGGTGAAGACCAACATCCAGAATATTTGAAAACACTATGCCAATCCCTGTCCGCGTGGCGTCCAAGACAAGCAGCCAATGGCTTATTACTTATCACAGATGTTTCCTCACTATTGGAAAACAATGAACAGATCACCCAACAGGCTGATGAACTCAAATCAACGATAAAGACGTTTAATCAAGCATTTGGGGTCAGCCTGCCGATATATAACGTTATATCCAATATGGGCAGCATCAGCGATTTTTGTCAGTTCTTCTCTGCTTTTGACGAATCAAAGAGAGACGAAGTGTTTGGCGCGACAGCCCCTTACTCTAAACATGGTGGTATCGACGCCGATTGGTTTAATGATGAATATGACCACTTAATCAGTGAGCTGATTGCCAATATGAGCAATGCGCTTGCAGGGCAGTTGAATCAAGATTATCGAAACTCCATCGCGAGTGCCCCATTCCAGTTTGGTTTATTGAAGCAGAATTTGTGGTTGTTCTTGAACCGCCTATACCGCGGCGAACAACTCAGTGATGCGCTTCAGTTTAGAGGCTTTTACTTCACTCATGACGGTCAAAGCTCAGCACAATCAGACTTACTGGCAAGCACTGTCTCCTATTCTGTCGGTCACGAGCACTATCAGCAGAATGAGCAAATTCCGGTAAACCAAACTTTGTTCGCTCAATACCTAATGACACATGTGATCTTGGCTGAACACGAACTGGTCGGCGTGAACAAACGTAAAGAGAATACTCTTCTGGTTAACCAAGTGCTGTTTACGCTCTCTTGGATAGGTTTGCTCGCCGCCGTGTTACTGGTGATTAAATTTGATTTTGATTTCCAGAATCAGCGTGAGACTCGAGCTGATGTGATGCTTGAGCGTTATAAAGAAGCGATTTCCGCATCGCCTTATGACATTGAGAACATGGCCGATAACATCCCCAACCTGTTCTCACTGCAGAGAATCTACAACCTCTACAATCAACCAGAACCTTGGTATACCTTACCGTTTATGCCTAATCCGAGCATCAAGGCAGAGGTCGAAGAAGCGTACTTCACAGAGCTACAACAAGTCTTGATACCTTCAATGGAGAACACGCTCGAGAAAGATCTCTTCGTCTATGTGAACTTAGAAGATCAGTCACAGACCCTCTCTTTGCTTAATAACTACCGCTTACTCTTCAGCAAAGACAGAACCAACGTACAAGAGCTTAAAAACTACTACATTCGTACGCTGCAAGATCAAGGCGAAGCCGACAGCGTCAACATTGCTCAACTCGAAGTGCTGTTGGATGACATCTTTGCTCGTAATCTGACCCCAGTTAAATCAAACCATGATTTAGAGAGTTTGGCTAAGAAAGTCATCACTCAGACAGGCATTGAAACGCTGTTGTACGAACACATTCAAAGCTCACCAGATTACTCAAAACGTGTCGATATTCGTGGTGAACTGGGTGATAACTTCAATTCGGTATTCCAATTCTCACCAAGTTTTGCCGGCTACCTAGTTCCATATATCTATACACCAACCGGCTTTAATGAACTCGACTTATCGGTGAACTCCCCGACTTTAATGTCGGCATTGCAATCTTATGAAGGCGTGGCGGGCGCGTACCCTAGCGCGCTTGAACTCCACCGTATTAGCCGAGAACTCAAGCAGACTTACCAAAACGACTACATTAACTATTGGCGTGACCTAATTCGTAATGTTGAAGTCAAAGAAGTTGCCGACCCGACACAGTTAAAAAATGCATTAACTAGCCTATCTGAAGCAAGCAATAACCCAATCGTTAGCTTGTATTCAACGATTGCTAAATACACCTATGTGGAGCTTGAAATCCCCGCTCAGGATGACAAAAAACAAGAACCTGCAAGCATACCGATTCAAGATCCTGATAAAAAGGAATCCGCTCGTCAGATATCACTCAGCTTCCAAGCCTACAAAAAGCAAGTTACCGCTAATGACCAAGGTAAAAAGCCAATAGACAACCTACTTACAGCGTTTATCAACGCGAATAAGTGGGGAGATAAGTTTTACGAGGCCAAGGAGCCCCAGAAGGTCGCCTTTGATACGCTATCTGCGACTCTACAGGCTGGTAATCCTATTGCTTCACTCGCGAGCTTGTCCAGCAATCACCTAGAAGTCGCTGAAGAACTCGTGAACAAAGTGGTCCATCAAAGCAATGAAACCGTCATGTCACTGGCTCATGACTATCTGAATACTGCGTGGTCGAACGAGATCTATCAGCCTTATCAACAACGTTTAGCTTCATTTTATCCGTTCAATCGAAAATCAAAATCTGACGTGAGTGTCGCTGACGTTAAAGCCTTCTTCGTGACCAATGGGATTGTCGATAAGTTCCAGCAGACTCGCCTCAATGGCTTCATCAAGAACAATGATGAAGCGCCCTATTTGCCGGGATTACTTCCGGGTACGGGCTTGTCGATCACACCTGACGTTTGGACGATGATGGATAAGGCTGATGATATAAAGAGCGCCCTGTTCTTAGCCGATCCATCCAATATCTTGATTAACTTCCAGTTGAAAGCTGTCGATATGACGCCCAACATAACGGAGTTTTCCATCATATCTGATAAACCTATCTTCACTTACCGACACGGCCCAACGCTTTGGAGCCAACAATCATGGCAAGGTGACGCGAAATTTATCGAAAAACTCGGTGTTCAACTCAATGCTCAAGACTCAACCATAGGCCAAGATACTGTGAAAGGTACATGGAGCTGGTTCCGCTTATTTGAGCCAAACGTGAACTTTACGTCTGCTCAAAACACTCAAGTTGAATTCGTTTATGGAGACAGTAAAGTGAAACTGACCATTAAAACTCAAGGTCAATCGAATCCATTTGTTCCAGGCTTCTTCTCTGGGTTTTCTCTGCCAAGTGGGATCTAGTAACGCTTCTTCAGATAGCTCGCCTTCCCTTTCGAGGCGAGCTCAATTCTCCGAAGACCTTGCCTCTTCTAAACAGAGGAATTTGAACGATGAACAATTTCAGAAAGTGCTCCAGCATCATGGTTACACTGAACTCACTCGTTTAAGTTCACGAGTTTTCAGAGCACAACATCCTAGTTGGGGACTGGTGATTATCAAGTACGCTCAAGAGCTAAAACATCGTCACTTTCTAAAACAAGAGGCGGAGTTTCTTTATTCCAACACTGATTTGGATACACAATACATTTGCCCCAAATATCTCGACTACTTCTCTAACTACCAACACGACTTTCTCGTACTTTCCCACATCAGTGGTCAAACACTGTGGGAGATACTAAACGACTCAAACACACCCAAGTGTTCGTCTTTTCAATTTATTAGCTCACTAGAAACCGCTATAAACCAAATCCATAAACTTGGATTCGTTCATGGTGATCTCAAGCCGTCTAATATAGTCATGAGTGAACAAGGACAGGCGCATCTTATCGACTTTGGGTCTATCACCAAAATAGGAACGGAGAGAGAAAAGCTTCGCTTTGATAGCTGCACGCCTCGATACTCTAGAGCGCATACTATCACGAGCAAATTGGACGATTGGTTCGCACTAACAGTCATACTGGCAGAGTTATTAGATGAAGCGGTGATGCCTAGCCGTTATCAGGTTCTACTCAAACAGCATAGATAAAGTCATTGAAAACTCAGGATTGGCAAGCTGCAAACGGAACAATTCAACCCTGATCGCACTACGACACAATCCATGCAGTTATTCTTTGTTAAATAAAGGTTAACATATAAAATATCTATTCATATTAAGGAAGTCTATTTTTTACTCTCAGATTCCAAAAACCACAATTAACCCTCCGGAAATCATGTATTTCCACCAAATTCCACTACGCTTTATTAGCATGGAATACAGCAATCTGATTAAATTTTTTAGGGACGAAAAATGAATCAAATTACGACAGAAAAACCGATTATTCTGGTTGTTGATGACATCCCGGATAACATCCATACCCTCTCGGGGATCCTGAACGACGACTTCAAAATCAAAGCGGCGACATCCGGTGAAAAGGCATTGAAAATCGCCGCCTCATCGCCAAAGCCCCATCTCATTCTTCTCGATATCATGATGCCAGAAATGGATGGCTATGAAGTTTGCCGCCGGCTTAAAAGTGACCCAGTCACATCTGACATCCCTGTAATCTTCGTTACAGCGAAAACCGATGTCGTCGATGAACAAAAAGGTTTCGAACTCGGCGCTGTAGATTACATCACCAAACCGGTGAGCCCGCCCATCGTAAAAGCTCGTGTGGTAACCCATATTTCGCTCTATGACCAGAACTTAGCGCTTTCTCAAAAAGTGAGACAGAGAACGGAAGCCTTAGCGATGAGCCGCCTTGAGATTATCCGCAAGCTTGGTCGCGCTGCTGAATATAAGGACAACGAAACCGGTATGCACGTTGTAAGAATGAGTTACTACTCCAAGATTCTTGCTCAGCAGTTAGACGTCAGTGAAGAATGGGTAGAGTTATTATTCCAAGCCGCACCAATGCATGACATCGGTAAAATTGGTATTCCCGACTCTATTCTTGGGAAACCTGGAAAGCTCGATGCGGACGAATGGGCAATCATGCAAACACACGTCACCATTGGCGGGGATATTATTGGAGACAACGACTCTAAGTTGCTCAAACTTGCCCAAGAGATCGCCCTTTACCACCATGAAAAGTGGGATGGCAGTGGCTACCCTCATAAGCTGTCAGGCGAAGATATCCCTCTAAGTGCTCGCATTGTTGCCATTGCAGACGTGTTCGATGCCCTAACCAGTGAGCGTCCATATAAAGAAGCATGGCCGATTGAAAAAGCGATTGGACTGATACAAGAACAAGCTGGCCAACACTTCGACCCTAACCTAGTCCCTACCTTCATTAGTAAGCTCGACGAGATGCTCACCATCAAAGACTCTTTTACTGATGAACAAGAACACTAAGTACGCTGGTACTTTATACACACAGGTACTTTATGAATACTGTTTCTAGATTCGCCTCTGATTCTAAAAAGATCCTAATTTCTTTTATCGTCGCCACCATAGTGCTGTTTTCGGTGGCTGTTGCTGCGTGGTTTAACCTAAACAATCGCTTTGTTGGTATCGAGGACTACGCCGTAAGTACTCAGCTGCTTACCTCTCTTGATAAGCTTCGCGTCCACGAACTCTCTTTTAGTAACGAGCGAAAGCCTCAATCGGCGCAGCTCTTTAACAAAGAAGCCGAGCTGACGAAACAGCTAGTCGAAACCTTTGCAGCGCATAACGACGATCAGCATGCACAACTGTCACTCAATAAATATCTAGACCAATTCAGTCAATACACTGAATTAATTGAATTAAGTGACACAGCTCGCGACCGCATGAATCGAAAGTCACTGGCAGCGACCGATCTTCTCACTGAGATGCAAAGCTCCCACAAAAACACTATTAATACCGTTAGCCAAGACGTGAAGCAGCTTAGAGTATTAAGTGAGGGACAAGCTAACCGAGTGATGAAAATCGGCGGACTGACAACACTCAGTGCCACTGTACAAAACTTAGAAAAAGAGTTTCTTTTAACCGGATCGCCAAAAATATACACATTAACGAAGATTGAGATTCAGAAGATCGCTTCGTTAATCTCGCAGCTTTCAAATGAAGTCAAAGATCCTAAAGGCTCTGAATTACTGCAAACCGTCCAACAAGCTCAAAACCGTTACTACACCAACTTGGTTCAACTGCAAGGCTTGTCGAGCTCGGCAGTACAACTCAAAACATCCATCACCAAACAAGTTTCTCGCAGTGGCATAGAACTATCGCGCGCTTCAACGGCTCTTAATGAGCAGCAACAAGGGTTGTTAACTGACCTCAACGAACAGATTGGGCATGCTCAAGCTCGCCTTTCATCTCAGCTGTCAATTGGTGAAAACCTATTGGTGATTCAAACGCTATTAAGCCAATCCGAGCAGCTGAATCGTGATTTTTCATTAGCTAAATCGGATGACCAATCCATCATATCTGAGCAAGTTTTTACATTAATTGGTGAGATGCAATCGGTGTCGCTTGAAGCGCGTGAATTGCTAACGCGATACGCACCAGAAATGAAAATTACCGCATTTGATCAACACGTCACATTCTACGAAGAAGAATTTACCAACCTAGCCAGAGCTCAACTGCTCAGCCATCAAGTGCTGAAAGAGATGAACGCTAATTTCACTCAACTGCACGACTTAGTCGTCGAAGCTTACATGGCAGAAAGCGACAGCGTAAAAGACTCTTCAAGTGTCTCTTCCCATCTGGCAATTGGTGGTTTGATCTTCTTCTTTATCATTATGTTGATGGGCTTACTCGCCAATAAAGCTCACTCAGCCCTTGAGCACTTTGCCACAAACTTAGCCGTAGCACGTGATGAAGCCGATGCAGCCAACCATGCTAAATCGGATTTCTTAGCGAACATGAGCCATGAAATTCGTACGCCAATGAATGCCATCATTGGTATGAGCTACTTGGCACTGAAGACTGATTTGACTAAAGCGCAGCGTAACTACATCCACAAAGTGAAACTCTCTTCAGACACCCTACTCGGCCTCATCAACGACATTCTCGATTTCTCCAAAATCGAAGCGGGTAAATTAGACATAGAGAACGTTGATTTCCACCTTGAGAACGTACTCGATAACATCACCAATCTAGTTGGTTTACGTGCTTCTGAGCGTGGCTTAGAGCTGCTTATCCAAGTAGACCGAGACGTGCCGACCAATCTGATTGGCGACCCATTAAGGCTGGGACAGATACTGATCAACTTAAGTAACAATGCCGTTAAGTTCACCGAGAAAGGCGAAGTCAAGATTTCAATCTCTGTTGAAGAAAGTAATGGCGATGACATCAAGCTCAACTTTGCTGTTTCAGATAGTGGCATTGGTATGACACAAGAACAAGCCGCTAAGCTGTTCAACAAATTCACTCAAGCTGATAGCTCTACCACCCGAAAATATGGTGGTACTGGCTTAGGTTTGGCAATCAGTAAAGAGCTTAGCCAACTAATGGGCGGAGACATCCAAGTGACGACTGAGCTTGGTAAAGGCTCAACCTTCTCATTTACGATTGCGACTCGCGTTAGTCACTCAATTACCCAAAACCGAGTAGTGGTTCCCGCTTCGATCAATCATTTGAAAGTGCTGGTTGTTGATGACAACTCCAGTGCGCGCTTGATCGTTGGCGATATTCTCGAGTCTCTCAAGTTAACTCCAACGTTAAGTGCCTCTGTTGATGAAGCTTTAGTTGAACTCCACACTGCAGATGCTAACAACGAGCCCTTTGATCTGATTATCTCAGATTGGAAAATGCCGAAACGTGATGGTGTTGACCTGTTAGAAGCGCTCAATCACGGCTTATCATTGAGTAAAGAGCCGAAAATAATGATGCTCACCGCTTATGGTCGTGAAGAGTTAGCCGAGGCGATTACCCAGAGAGGATTCGACGTCCCAAGTATTTTGGATAAGCCGATTACTTCATCTCACCTGTATGACTCTATCGTATCCCTTTATGGACTGGACTCAGATCGTGTATCTCGCAGCGAATTGGAACAACAGAACCAGCTTGCTAATGTTCAACAACTGGCAGGCGCTAACATCTTGTTGGTTGAAGACAACGAGATAAACCAAGAGCTAGCTACTGAGCTATTAGAAGGGCAGCAGATTAAAATCACCATTGCAGAGAATGGACAACAAGCCATCGAGCTTTATCAGCAAGCCATCACTGACGAGATTCCTTTCGATGGTATTTTGATGGATTGCCAAATGCCGATTATGGACGGATATGAGGCGACAGAGCATATTCGTAACGAGATAAAAGACACTCAAACCCCTATCATCGCAATGACCGCAAATGTGATGGAACGAGATAAAGAGAAAGCGCTCAACTGTGGTATGAGTGACATCATCGCGAAACCGATTGATGTTGGCTCTATGTTCGCAACCTTAGCCAACTGGGTTTCACCTTCTAATCCCGTGCAATTCAATGTTTTACTGCAAGAGCCGTCCGCAACTCCACCAGATAACAACAGTTCAGAGAGTGAACCAGAGGCGTTGCCTATCATTAATGGTCTCGATACCAACATGGGGTTGATGCGAGCAAGTAACAATCACAAGCTCTACATGAAGTTATTGAAGCGATTTGTTGAAGCATATTCTGACGAAGATACCTTAACTGCAGAGCTATCAAGCACTGCTCAGCAGCGTTACTTACACACCCTTAAAGGTGTGGCTGGTAATCTCGGTGCGAGCGATTTACATAGCTTGTGTGAAAAATTGGAGTCCGAACTTACCGATGACGAACTAAAACAGAGCGTCATCAAAACCACGATTGAAATCAGTCAGGGGATCTCCAACGCATTATTCCAAACAGCAACCACAACCGAGAACTCCAATGAACAAGTTATGGGTACTGGCTCAGCAACAACTCAGCCAGATACCGATTTGTACCATCAGTTGTTAAAAGCTGTTGCCAATGATGACACAGAAGCACTCAACATCATTCTTAACATTGAAGACGGTGTGGTGGTTGGGTTAACACCTTCTGAGTTCAAAAGGTTGGAAAGCTCGCTAGAGGAATTTGACTTCGATACCGCGACAGAACTCCTACAGAGCTCGACACTAGCCAACTCATCATGATCGTAAAACACTAAATATGTCATAAGTTACAAACTGTTAAAGAGAGCCCAAGTGGCTCTCTTTTTTTATCTGTATCTAAAAGCAGCGGTACCCTCACCGTGCCGTGAACTTTATGAACTTTATTCACCCAATGTTCTTTATCCTCAATATCGCCGCATTGGAGACAATTCGTTAACACGCCGTTAACTTTAGCTTCATCTACTAAGCAACACCCTACTCGTGTGTTTAGTAGCTGGATATAAACATAAGTTTCTCTCCATTGAAGAGATCCCCTACATAAGGAACGTGAACCATGTTCAAGGCACTGAAACCTACTCTTGCGGCTTCTATCATCGCAGCAACCTTTTCTTTCAACACTTTTGCTGCAGACGTAGAAAAAATCCACTTCCTAATCCCTGGCGGCGCTGGTGGCGGTTGGGATATGACAGCTCGTGGTACTGGTGATGTACTGGTGAAATCAGACATCGTAGAAAATGTCTCTTTCCAAAACCTATCTGGTGGCGGCGGCGGTAAAGCTATTGCTCACCTAATCGAAACTGCACAACGTCAAGAAGACACATTGATGGTGAACTCAACTCCTATCGTTGTTCGCTCACTAACGGGTATCTTCCCTCAATCTTTCCGCGACTTAACACCGGTTGCTGCAACAATTGCTGACTATGGTGCGATCGTTGCGTCTGCTGATTCTAAATACAACACTTGGGAAGACGTAGTAAAAGAGTTCGAAAGTAACCCGCGTAAAGTAAAAATTGCTGGTGGCTCTGCACGAGGTAGCATGGATCACTTAGTGGTTGCAGCGGCATTCAAAGGCGAAGGGTTTGATGCTAAGAAAGTTCGTTACATTGCCTACGATGCTGGCGGTAAAGCGATGGCAGCACTACTTTCCGGTGAGACACAACTGCTTTCAACTGGTCTTGGTGAAGTACTAGAGATGTCTAAGTCAGGACAAGTAAAAGTACTGGCAGTAACAGCTCCGAAACGTCTTGAAGCAGCGCCTAATATCCCAACACTGACTGAATACGGTAACGAGACAGTATTTGCCAACTGGCGTGGTTTCTTCGCAGCACCAGGCACTAGCCAAGCGAAGATCGACGAATGGAATGAAGCATTAGGCAAAATGTACAAGACCGATGAGTGGCAAGTGGTTCGCGACCGTAACGGTTGGATCGACAACTACAAAGCAGACAAAGACTTCTACGCCTTCTTAGAAGATCAAGAAAAACAGATGGGTGACCTAATGCGTGAGCTAGGGTTCTTGAAGTAACCAATAACGATAGAGGGTCATAGTGCCCTCTTACTCTTTCCTTGTTTCGCCGTACATGAGTTTACTAAAACTCCTTTGTTTATTCGTAACGTATTACCAAAGCTTGCCGATTCGTTGTAGACGCAAGTGGCTAAAGCAGCACTGTAATTCGCTTACCTTCGGTTAGTGATCCCAGACATTACTCATTAACTCGCTCATGTACGGCTTTTTTACTTTCTATACACCCCAAATGGAGTTGGATATGTCGGACTTACCAACCAAATTTTTTAGTAAAGAATCTCTGCTGTCGAGTGATCGTCTCGGCGCAATGATCTTTATGTTGGCGTGCTTGTGCTATGGCTACCAAACTACCCTAATTCCCTTGTTTCCCGGTGATGAGTACGAACCCTTTACCGCACGAACATTGCCTACCCTGCTGACTTTCATCGGTATCGGGTTGTCGCTGATTCTGCTTGTAACTGGTCAGCCAGACAAAAAGCTTAAGTGTGAAACCGCACCTTTAAACTGGAAACTGCTCATCGGTTTCTTAGTACTGATGGCGTTTTACGGTGTTGGACTGACATATTTAGGCTTCGTTTTAGCAACAAGCTTCTTCTTATTGGCGGGCTTCTACCTATTGGGTGAGCGTCGTAAATCTATCTTGTTTGGCGCGTCGTTTCCTTTCGTTATCGCGTTCTTTCTTCTACTCACTCAAGGCTTAGATATCTACCTAGAGCCTGGTTTGATCTTCACTCTTTGGTAGGGATAACATTATGTTAGACGGAATTTTACAAGGACTTTCTACCGCTGTGATGCCAATGAACATCATGATGGTAATTGTGGGCTGTTTCGTAGGTACCTTTATCGGGATGCTTCCGGGGTTAGGTCCAATCTCAGCGATTGCTCTGATGATCCCTATCACTTACGGCTTAGACCCATCGTCAGGTCTTATCTTGATGGCAGGTGTTTACTACGGTGCGGTATTTGGCGGCTCGACGTCATCAATCCTAATCAATGCACCGGGCTGTTCTTCTACGGTTGTAACAGCATTCGATGGCTACCCAATGGCACAAAAAGGCCAAGCAGGTAAAGCACTAGCCCTTGCTGCATACTCCTCTTTTACTGGCGGTACGCTTTCAGCGATCATGCTTTTGATTGCAGCTCCGGCGCTAGCAAGCGTGTCATTGAGCTTCCAGTCTTCTGACTACTTTGCACTGATGCTATTAGGTCTATCGGCTGTGGCAGCGTTTGCGGGCCCTGGTCAGGTTATCAAAGCGTGGATGATGACTATCTTAGGTTTGATGCTGTCAACTGTCGGTATCGACAAAGGCGTTGGTGTTGAGCGTTTCACATTCGGCTTAACGGATCTGATGGATGGCTTCAGCTTCTTATTATTAGCAATGGCAACGTTTGCACTGGGTGAAACCTTAATGGGTATTCTTAAGCCAGAAAAAGACACCAGCGCTGAAGAAAGCCAAAAGATGTCCGACATCGGCAGCATGAAAGTGACCAAAGAAGAGATCAAAGAAGTGGCTCCGGTTTCAATCCGCTCTTCAATCCTTGGCTTCTTTACTGGTGTACTACCTGGCGCCGGCGCAACCATCGCCGCTTTCCTTAGCTATGGTATGGAACGTAGCCTTGCACCAAAAGACAAACAAAAAGAGTTTGGTAAAGGCAGCATTCGTGGTCTTGTTGCTCCAGAATCGGCAAACAACGCAGCATCAAGTGGTTCATTCGTTCCTCTACTGACGCTGGGTATCCCGGGCTCTGGTACCACCGCTATCATGCTAGGTGCATTAATCGCTTACGGTATTCAGCCTGGTCCTCGTCTGTTTGTCGAGCATCCAGATGTATTCTGGTCGGTAATCATCTCTATGTACTTTGGTAACATCGTACTGGTTATCTTGAACCTACCGCTTATCCCGTACATCTCTAAACTGCTGGCTGTACCGAGAACCGTATTACTACCAATGATTTTGTTCTTCTCAATAACAGGTGTTTACTTGGTCTCTTTCAACACCATGGATGTATTTGTAATGTTGATTATTGCGATGGCCGCCATTGCGTTGAGGTTGGCTAACTTCCCTCTAGCGCCGCTACTACTTGGCTTTATCTTAGGTGGTTTGATGGAAGAGAATCTAAGACGTGCGCTGATGATCAGCGATGGTGAACTAAGCTTCCTGTGGGAGCGCCCAATCACGATGACATTCACTATCCTTGCGGTATTGGTTCTATCTAGCCCGATCCTAGTGAAACTATTTAAGAGCTTTAGAGCAAAACCAGTGGAAGTTTAAAGCTCTACCAAATCAATTAAACCTCAACGAAAGGAGCCATTGGCTCCTTTTTTCATTTGGACTTTCAATACGAACCAGCAGTTAAAGATGG
This sequence comes from Vibrio sp. Makdt, assembly GCF_027587015.1. Classification (NCBI taxonomy): domain Bacteria; kingdom Pseudomonadati; phylum Pseudomonadota; class Gammaproteobacteria; order Vibrionales; family Vibrionaceae; genus Vibrio; species Vibrio sp. Makdt. The sequence goes on along the minus strand of NZ_JAPPTH010000019.1, from coordinate 51,494 downwards.
TAGCAAACTCACAAACTAGCACCTTCAACACGCTCAGCTCTGATATTCTTAACAAAATAAAGTAAGGTAACCAGTCATTTAACGCATTGGACTCAAAACTATGGATTGGTTGATTCTATTTCTCTCAGGCGTGATTGGCGGTGTGCTTAACTCTATTGCAGGAGGCGGAAGCTTTATCACCTTCCCTGCCTTATTATTTGCTGGTGTCCCACCAATAGCCGCAAACGCGACCAATACCTTTGCATCATGTGCAGGCTACATCAGTGGCTCTTATGCACTGCGTCATGAGGTCCAATCGGGTACCAAGCAGCTAAAGCTTACCATTGCTTTGTGCGTAATAGGTGGTGGTATTGGTGCTTTCTTGTTATTACGCACACCCGAAGCTTTATTTACTCAGTCCGTACCTTGGTTACTGCTTTTTGCAGCGTTGCTTTTCACTTTTGGCGGAACACTAAACAAATGGCTTAAGCGCGCCACAGAAAAACACAAACACGCCACCAGCGCTGGGGCTTTTTTTTCAGCACTATTACTACTCGTTGTGTGTATCTACGGCGGCTATTTCAACGCAGGATTAGGCATAGTGACATTAAGCTATTTGGCTCTTGCTGGTTACACCAATATCAATGTAATGAATGGGATCAAACTGCTGGTTTCAGCTTGTGCCTCGCTTGCAGCAATTGTGTTTTTTATCGTCAATGGGTCGATTGATTGGCCATCTGGAATGGCGGTTTTAATGGGGACATTGGTTGGAGGTTATTACTCAGCGAAGATCTCTCGCCGCATTCCACAACAATATGTTCGAAACACAGTGATCATTGCGAGTTTTCTAATCACTGCCTACTTCTTTTATGATAGTTAAATTGGTGCCAATTAAGCACAAGATCATTGAGGCTAATAACTATCAGCACCACCGATAAAATTTCACCTCTAACCCACCACACGGCTATTTTATTGATTATAAAATAACCACCCTAAAATATGTGAGAGCAGTCGTTTAATTAGTAAATTTGATAACAATTTAGACTGTTTTTTAGCCTTTCTTTTACGGAAAGTGGGATAATTCTCCCGTCGAAAGTGAGACTTCATTAGGAGGCGTTATGAACATTAAACTCGGTCATGTCATGTCATCAAGTCGACTCATTTGCTTTGTCGCTTTTCTCGCTGCAACATTCGCGTGGATTCTCAAAATGCCCGCTCTGTTTTCTGTGTCAGCGCTCTTCTTGCTTATCAGTGCCATCGTTTATGTCACCGATCTTTGGAAGAATCAAAGAAAGAACCGCGAAGCTTAAGACTCAAGTACAACAAGCTTTACACGCTTGAATAAAGTACACACGTTAAAAAAGGAGCACTTAGGCTCCTTTTGTCTTTTATGCTTATCGCTTTTGGCTGATTAGACGGCGTTATCAACGACTTCTCTTTCTAACGACGCCTTCTTATTAACGACGAAAGTTACGACCGTTGCCACCACGACGAGCTTTAAATGCCGATGCTGCTTTAGCTTGAGAAGCCTGGATAGACTCAACCGTTAATTCCATTGGCTCACGAGGCTCTAACCCGTGACGGAATGTACGTGAACGCGGAGGCATCTGGTATTCGATGTCTGAAGCTTTAGGCATGCGCTTAAAACGGTAAAGGTAGAAGTTTTCAACCTTCTCACGAGCCCATTCCGTCTTCTTCAGATATTTCACCGCGCTTGCTACAGTCGGCTTAGTGTTAAAGCAGTTCATGCGCATTGCTGCATCCAAAATTTCCCAACCATAGTGATCCACTAACTCAGTAATCATGGTCTCAAGCTTTAAGCCGTGTAGAGGGTTATTTTGTTGCAGTTCGATTCTTTCTTCTTCAGTCATAACATTACCTTTTTCAAGGCAGCTCACGGCCTTGAATATACTCTAGAACACCGTCATCACTGACCGCTTCTAGCTCAATCACTTAGGCATTACATCCATTGCCCTTATTTATGCCTTTATGATGGCATAAAGCATGTTCGTTATCCTATTTATCTTTTCATTTAATTTCAAAATGGTCACTTAACGCCTGAATTACCATCAACCTCTTTCCCTTTTTTCAGATCCAAAAACCGATAAAAGTACCAGTTAACAAAAATGAGGGTAATGCAATGAAATAACCATTTATCTCGTAATGATATTGCATTTTATCAGAACGCAATGCTATGTTTTAATCGATACTAAAAATAACAAATAACTCGAATAAACAATGATATAACTATAAATAAAGGTTGGCTTGTAACATGTTTGACTACTCCCAGCTCAACAGAGTAGCCGCTCAAGATAAGGACATTATCGCCATTGTTGATGACCTTTTCCGGCTAGCTCGTGAACATTACCCCATATTATCTCGGCTTTCCGTTGTACTATGCAGCGAAAACAGGGCATCGAATTACTTTGTTTCAGACACGCTGTGCCAAGAAGCAGAACATCGCTACGTAGAACAAGAACTAAAACCAGAATCAACTTTATCGCGAATGGCTGAATCTCTCGATACACGAATCATCCACGATCTCACCTCGATCAAACCGACCAAGCAAATTTCACACTTACTTCAGCTTGGACACCAAAGCAGTTATACAACGCCTATTCACTATCAAGAAAGTAACCTTGGATTTGTGTTTATCAATGCATCATCAACGGGCTTTTTTGCTAAGGAATATATCCAGAGTGATATTGCCTACATCTCTCAGCTTATCTCGAGTTTGTTTGTTCAACTGTTTGAGAGGCAACGACACTTTCAGTCGTCATTAGCGATCGCCTTAAACATGGGACATGCTCGCGACCCTGAAACCAAAGAGCATCTGATTCGCATGGGAAAATACAGTGAACAGATCGCTAGAACGATGTCCCAAAGTAATAATGAAATCACACACCAGTTCATTCATCGTATTCGTTTATACGCCCCTTTCCACGACATAGGCAAGTATCGAATCCCAGATAACGTGTTGTTCAGCACGGGACGTTTCTCAGCAGAAGAAAGAGCCATCATGAACAATCACACTTTGTATGGTGAAGAGATGATTAACGATGTGGTGTCCCTCTCCCATCATTGCTCTATGTGTTCCGATGAAATTCAGTTTATTAAGAATATTGTGCGTCATCACCACGAGCGATTTGATGGTTCGGGATTACCCGATAGGTTGAGTCATACTGCGATTCCACTTGAAGCACGAATTGTAACGCTCGCGGATGTGTTTGATGCGCTGATGAGTAAAAGAGCTTACAAGCACGCATGGTCACTGAGTGAAGTCATGGAATACATTGAAACGCACAATGGTTCGATGTTCGATCCAGAATGTGTTGAGGCGCTTAAACAGAACCTAGACGGCTTTATGGCAATTCGGGAGCAATACAACGACGATGTAAAACCCCAAGCCATGATGGCTTGAACTGTGACGCCTTGAACTGTAACGCTTTGGTTGTGTAGACCAAAGAAAACGCGAGCCAACAAAAAAGGATGCCAATTGGCATCCTTTTATTTTCTAGTTTTCAGCTGAAAGAACAAACGTGTTCTTACTGATTCTAACTAACGATTATACGTCGTAAGTTGTAGAAGCAGTGTCGCCGCCTGTACCAGTCCAGTTTGTGTGGAAGAATTCACCACGTGGACGGTCAGTACGCTCGTAAGTGTGAGCACCGAAGTAGTCACGTTGAGCTTGAAGCAGGTTCGCTGGTAGACGTGCTGTTGTGTAACCGTCTAGGAAAGATAGCGCAGAAATCGTACATGGCATTGGGATACCAGACTCTAGAGATTTCGCTGCTACTTTGCGCCATGCTACTAGGCTGCCTTGTAGGATGTTTTTGAAGTACTCGTCAGAACCTAGGAACGCGATGTCTGGGTTTGCTTCGTACGCATCACGGATGTTGCCTAGGAATGCAGAACGGATGATACAACCACCACGCCACATAAGAGCTACGTTACCGTAGTTTAGGTCCCAGCCGTTTTCGTTCGACGCTTCACGCATTAGCATGAAACCTTGAGCGTAAGAGATGATCTTAGAAGCCAGTAGAGCTTGACGTAGTGCATCAACCCACTCTTGCTTGTCGCCTTCAACTGGAGTGATTGTTTTCTCAAACAAAGCTTCAGCTTCAACACGTTGGTCTTTAAGAGCAGACAGGCAACGAGAGAATACAGACTCAGAGATTAGAGTTAGTGGGATACCCAGGTCTAGTGCGTTGATACCAGTCCACTTACCAGTACCTTTTTGGCCTGCAGTGTCTAGGATCTTCTCAACTAGCGCTTCACCGTCTTCATCTTTGTAACCAAGGATGTCAGCAGTGATTTCAACTAGGTAGCTATCTAGCTCAGTTTTGTTCCAGTCAGCGAATACTGCTTGCATCTCGTCAGCAGACATACCTAGGCCGTCTTTCATGAACTGGTATGCTTCAGTGATAAGCTGCATGTCACCGTATTCGATGCCGTTGTGTACCATCTTAACGAAGTGACCAGCACCGTCGTTACCAACCCAGTCACAACAAGGCTCACCAGCGTCAGTTTTTGCAGAGATACCTTGGAAGATTGGCTTAACCGCTTCCCAAGCTTCAGCCGCGCCGCCTGGCATGATTGAAGGACCGAAACGAGCACCTTCTTCACCACCAGATACACCAGTACCGATGAAGTGGATACCTTTCTCACGACAATGCGCTACGCGACGGTTAGTGTCTGGGTAGTTAGTGTTACCACCATCAATGATGATGTCGCCTTCGTCTAGAAGTGGGATTAGGTTTTCGATGAACGTGTCTACAACGTCACCAGCACGAACCATAAGCATCACTTTACGTGGTGCTTCTAGCTTCTCAACTAGCTCTTCTAGAGAGTAAGCACCAACAATGTTAGTGCCTTTAGCTGGACCTTCTAGGAACTCGTCTACTTTCGCAGCAGTACGGTTATGAGCCACAACTTTGAAGCCGTGGTCGTTCATGTTTAGGATAAGGTTCTGACCCATTACTGCTAGGCCAATTACACCGATATCACCTTTCATTATTTATATCTCCTTGCGGCTAGTCGCACTTATGCGATAGCACTTGCTGCATTTGAATCTAGGAACCACTCTGTCTCGCCAGTTTTAGACTGGATTTTCGCTGCCGGGTAAGGCAACTCTGAAGCAGGAGTAGTATGAATTTCTTTAACGATCTCAACTTTACCTGCACCCAGTACTAGGTAGCTGATTCGTTTTGCTGCTTCTAAAACTTTTGCTGTTTTAGAAACACGGATTTGACCCGACTCAGGGTGAGAAGCCAGTACAGACAGGTTCTCATCTTGGTAGTTAGTAACACCCGGGAACAGTGATGCTGTGTGGCCATCTGCGCCAACACCTAGCAGAATCCAATCGAAAACTGGCGTGCCGTTTTCTGTTGGGATTACGTCTGCCATCTCTTTTGCGAAACGCTCTGCTTCTGCTTTCGGTTCATCTTCACCACGAATGCGGTGGATGTTTTCAGCAGGAAGGTTTACTTGAGTAAACAACAATGCATTCGCTTCACCGAAGTTGCTTTCAGCGTCGTCTGGTGCAACGCAACGCTCGTCGCCCCACCAGAAGTGAAGGTTATTCCATTGAATGCCTTCTGCGTATGGTGCTTGAGCTAAAAGCTTGAAAAGCATTTTTGGTGTGCTGCCACCAGACAATGAAATGTGAACAGGTTTGCCCTGCTCGCTGTACGCTTTCATTTCGTTTGCTAGAGTTTCAACAACCAATTCTGGCGTTGCAAAGATCTTGTGATTGATCATAGTTCGCAGTAATCCGTGTCTGTTAAGTTTTTGCATGGGAAACGCCATGCGCGGCCATCACGTTGCAGAAGTTCATCCGCTTCCTGTGGGCCCCAAGTACCACAAGCATAGCCAAACAGTGCTTGAGGATCTTGCTTGAAGTCTAAGATTGGTTGAACGTACTTCCAACACGCTTCTACTGCATCGGTACGTGCAAACAGAGTTGCATCGCCGTTCAGTGCATCAAGAAGAAGACGTTCGTAAGCCGTTAGCATTTGAGTTTCAGGCAAGTCAGAGTAAGAGAAGTTCATTTTCACTTCTTTTGCTTTGAAGCCTGCGCCCGGCTCTTTCAAGCCAAAGCTCATCTGAATACCTTCGTCCGGTTGGATACGGATAATCAGTTTGTTCTCTGGTGCGTCTTGACCAAATACTGGGTGTGGCGTGTTCTTAAAGTGAATCACGATTTCAGTCACACGTGTCGGTAAGCGTTTACCGGTACGTACGTAGAAAGGAACGCCATTCCAACGCCAGTTATTGATGTGAGCTTTCAAACCGATGTAAGTCTCGGTACGAGAATCATCCGCTACACCATGCTCTTCACGGTAACCTAGTAGGTGCTGACCACGAACATCTGATGCTGTGTACTGACCTAATACTAAATCTTTACGCAGATCATCTTCTTCTAATGGCTTAAGACACTGAAGCACTTTAACCACTTCATCACGAATAGAATCAGCGTTAATTTGTGCAGGCGGCTCCATACCCACCATTGCTAGCACTTGTAGCAGGTGGTTTTGGAACATGTCGCGAACTGCGCCAGAACCGTCGTAGTATCCGCCACGTTCTTCAACGCCAAGGAACTCAGCACCTGTGATTTCAACGTAATCAATGAAGTTACGGTTCCACAGTGGTTCAAACATCGCGTTTGAGAAACGAAGCACTAGAAGGTTTTGAACCGTTTCTTTACCAAGGTAATGGTCGATACGGTAGATCTGGTGTTCTTGGAAGTGATGATGGATCTCTTCATCTAACGCTTGAGCAGAAGCTAAGTCGTAACCAAATGGCTTTTCGATGATCAGACGACGCCAGCCGTTCGTTTCATCGTTTAGGCCATGCGCAGCAAGGTTTGCTGGGATAACACCGTACAAGCTTGGCGGCGTTGCCAAGTAGAACAGAGTATTGTGGTTTTCGAATTGGTAGTCTTGCTCAAGTTTGTCTAGACGTTGTGCTAAACGAGCGTAATCGTCTACATCTGAAGTGTTGATCGCTTGGTAATGCAAATGTTCAATAAATGCATTCAGCGTCTCTGGTTCAGTTTGTTCCATTTCCTGAAGAGACTTCTTCAGCTTCTCACGGTAAGACTCATCGCTGTACTCAGTACGGCTCACTCCAAGAATCGCAAAGGATTCTGGTAGTTGATTGCTAGCATACAGGTGGTACAAAGCAGGAATTAACTTACGGTAAGTTAGATCTCCCGACGCACCAAAAATAACGATGCTGCTGTTTTCAGGTATTACCATCATCTTTCCTATAAAAACAAGGTTTTTAGTATTCGCTAAAGGTATCAGCGACATACGAAAATAGATAATAGGTCTTGGCTATTACATCAATAGCGAGTGCCTATTACACTTGAGAATGCGTTTGGTAAACGAGGGTGAATGCTATCACCTCTATTCGGGACAGTATTGTCTATGAGTATTTGATTTACATCAACCACTGTGAAGGCAATCGATTAAATATTGACTCATTTCGAACAAAATATAATCGACCATTGGTTTCACGAAGACTGAAAAAGAAGCAAATCGGCGTTCTCGAACATTGTAGTCGAGAAAGAATGGCATCTGGTCTGCGGAGTGTAGTTTAATGAAGCGTGAGGAGCGTAAAACCAGATTATTCAACTGGTTTTACATTTTACTTAAATAGAAAGGACGTTGTTAGCACTGCCTTATCTTTTGGCTTTGTTATAACAGCGTTCAGGGCGCCCAACCGTACCGTAGTTCAAATCTGCTGTTAGTTCACCAGTAGTGATCAGGAACTCTAAATAACGTCTAGCAGTTGTACGGCTTGCACCAATACGTTCGCCAGCTTCATCGGCGGTAATATTAACGGCATCAGCTTGTTGAAAAATAGCTCTGATCTTATCCAACGTTACGCCATCGATTCCTTTGGGCAAGGTTGATACTTTTCCTGAATCCGCTTTGGCATTGGCTTGCAGCATCTTATCAACCAAACCTTGGTTCAAATCAGACACGCTTTCGAACTCTTGTAACTGTGACTGATACTTCTTCAGCGCGGCTTCCAAACGAGGAAACATGACTGGTTTTAATAGGTAATCCACCACGCCGCCACGCATCGCTGTCTGTAAGGTGTCTACATCACGCGCTGCAGTAATCAAAATCACATCACACCCTTGGTTATTACCTCGAACGTGATTAAGAATATCGATCCCACTACCATCTGGCAGATACACATCTAAAAGCACCAAATCTGGTTTTAAGATGTCCAATTGCATGAGCGCTTCAGACTGTGTGGTGGCAATGCCAACCACGTCAAAGCCTCCCATCTGTTCTAGATAACGATGGTGAAGCTCTGCAATCGCAATATCATCTTCAATGACCATGACTCTCGTGATTGCGTTCATTTATGTTCTTCCTTTAACCATTTTTTTTCCGTCAAGCTGATCTTCATATGATCACTCGTGCTCTATTGTTCTTCTTTTGGTAAATACACTGTCATACGTGAACCAAAATCGTTGTTATCGACCATTTCTAGCTGCCCTTGATAACGGTCGGTAAGCTGCTTAATCAGATATAAGCCAACACCGCGGTTTTGTTTCGCTTTGCTCGATATGCCTTTTTCGGTCAGCGCATCGGTTGCCAAGTGCTTAGGTAAACCACATCCTTTATCTTCCACTTCGACGATAATCTCATTGCCAAAATCACTGATAGACACTTCAATCACACGGCGCGCTGGGGCTATTTGCCCCTCTTGCTTGATCGCCGACATCGTTGCATCAAACGCATTATCAATCAGGTTGCCAAGAATGGTGACAACGTCATCGGCATTCAACCAACTTGGTAGTGTTTCTAGCCTAGACCCCTCCTCAACTCTCAGCTCTAAGCCTATTTCACGTGCGCGTTCGGTTTTGCCTAACAACATGCCAGCGATCAATGGGTCTTTAACCGTTTCTCTCAAGAACTCAATAAGGCTTTGATAATGTGCGGTTTCTTGACCGATCAGTTGCTGAACTGAATCCAACTCACCCATTTGAATCAAGCCACTGATAGTATTCAACTTGTTCTGGTGTTCATGTGTTTGCGAGCGCAACAAATCCGCGTACTCTTTGGTTTGCGAAAGCTGATCCGTTAAGTCGTTAATCTCATCGCGGAGTCGGAAACTCGACACCGCCCCAACCACTTCACCAGCAACAATAATCGGACTGCGGTTGGCAATGATCCGCTTATTGTTTAAATACAACTCAACATCGTGGTCGATGTCGCCTGTTGATAACAGCAGTTCTAAATCACTGCCTGCTAACACATCAGAAAGGCGCTGCTGATTGAGTGCTTTATCTCTATCGATGGATAAAATATCGCAGGCACTTTTGTTTATTGAGCGTAAGATACCGTTCTTATCGATACTTAAAATGCCCTCTTTAACAGTGCTCATGGTGACATCTAACTCAACATACAGTCGGCCTATCTCTTCAGGCTCAAAGCCTAAAATAGCGCGCTGAAAACGGCGAGATACATAACTCGAAATCAAAGCGTTGACCGCAACCACCAGCAACGCCATCACAATCAAAAAGGCTAAGTAAGGTTCGATTCGATCTTGCAAAGAATCCAATAGGTAACCAACTGACACGACGCCAATTATCTTCCCATTAGCGTCCTTAACGGCCGATTTACCACGAACCGAAAAACCTAATGAGCCTTTCGCTGTTGAAACATAAGACTCCCCGAACACCAATGCTTTTTGATTGTCTCCGCCGCGCATTGGTTTACCGAGCCTGTCGTCGTATGGGTGAATCAAACGAACACCTTTTTCGTCACCAACAACAATAAACGCCGCGCCAATCAATTGAGTGAGGTTTCGGAATTTGGCTTGGGTTTCTTCAGGAAGTGTATGTGGGACGCCTTCGGGATTCAGTGTTCCTTTTTCTTCAATAATGCGCGTTACAAGGGGAGATTCCGAAAGAAACTCAGCCACACCCAACGCTTTCAACCCCATTTCTTGCTCTTGAGATTGTTTGATATAAGCAAAACCCGCCGCTGAAAGGATCAACAGCTCGACAAGGCCAGTTACCGTCATGATAATCAGCAACCTTTTTCGGAAGCTGATGCTACTCCATCTCATATAAACCCGTCCCTAGTGCTCAGCAGGCAATGTTAACACTAAGTTAACCAGAGCACCTTTCCGCCTATACGAATTTGTGACTATTGCTCAACTAAATAATTAACCAGATTATTAATTGATATTCCTTTACGTTGCTCGCCTCGAACAATCGTTCATTTTTAGAACGGATTAGTTAAAAAAACCAAAAAATCGAATAAATATTGAGCTGGATCACTAAGCTTTTAGGTGTTTTTTAGGTTGTTTAAAATAAATACAATTATAATGGTTGCATATGAGGGAGTTTATTATTGCCAAGCTATACGTTGCAATTTTAAGACAACGCTTTAAACCGGAATTTTGGTTAACAGAAAGGCAACAACTCTTCACCCACTGGACGTATCGATAAATAAAAGTTGCGTGCTCGCCGTTACGAATGATGAACAAACGGATTAAGTATTCTCCCCTATTCATCTCGCTATTTCACACTCGGCAGGCCAGACAACGAAGAGGTGACTGACAAAAGCAGCACCCAAGAATAAAGCATTGATGAGCAGGAAGTATCGAGCAGTGGCAACGTCCGACAGAAACAGGATAAAAAACATAACGTATTAACATTGTTGAAAAGGAAACCAGGCAATGAAACGCGATACTTTTGGAATCTGCCTTACAAAGGCTATGCTGTTCAAAAACTTACAATCTACTTTTACTCATGTCAGAGCATATGAGAAGAACGAGACATCCCCGCTCGATCTAAAAGTGTTGTTAGCTTTCCCGCAAATGTCAGGTAGAGATTTATTACAAACCATGCAAGGTTCAAAACAATTGGTGTGGCGTGCCGATCACCATTGCCCAAGCTTTAAATAGCACCAGTCCATTTGTAGTAACTTCTTCTATACTGAACTTAAGGAGCACGATTCGTCGTGCTCTTTTCGTTTCTTTGTCTATAGCCGCTAAATCCTTAATAGCATTCACATTATGTTAACGAATGATTATGCTATTTGCTCATATGAGGTAATCTGTTCAAGACAAATGATGATCCCCCTGTTAACATTAGAGCTAATACTCTAATTTGGTAATTAATGCAGATGACCAAACCGACATTCCGATGCCTTGCGATTGCCAGTATTCTTATCAGTACTATCAGTTCGCCAAGCTATGCTGCCCCGCTCACTTTTTCTGAGGCGTGGCAAATACTCCAAGAGAACAACAACTCTCTTGCGGCTCAACAAGCTAACGTTGAGCGTTATCAACATCTCCAAAATGCAACAGGAAGCCTCAACCTGCCTTCAGTGACGCTAGGTGCTAACTACACTCACCTTGATAGTGATGTGACCATCAATGGTGAACAGTTCGCTGATAGCCTGAGTGGTGTACCATCTATTGGTCTTCCTGTTCCTCCTCAAATTATCAGTGCGCTTGGTGGCATTACCTCAACGATTACTGAGCAAGATATCTTCAGCTCTTCCATTCGTGCAGTGTGGCCAATTTTTACAGGTGGTCGAATTACCGCAGCACAAACTGCAGCTGAAGGTAAAAGCGAAGAAGCGCAAAGCCAACTGCTAATGGAAAAACAGGCTCGTTACGAAGACTTAAGCAAATATTACTTCTCCGTGATCTTAGCGGAAGATGTGGTGAAAACTCGCCAAGCCGTAGAAGCAGGCCTAACTCAACATCGTGATTTTGCCATTAAGCTTGAGCAGCAAGGGCAAATTGCACGAGTAGAACGCCTGCAAGCGGACGCCTCTCTGGATAAGGCAGTAGTTGAACGCACTAAAGCTGAGAATGATCTTAAAATTGCTCAATTAGCTCTTACCCAAATTCTAGGTCAAAGCCAAAGAGTTGAACCTTCAGAGCAACTGTTTATCAACAAGAGCCTGCCCCATATGGATGTGTTCATTGATCAAACACTCATGACCTACCCTGGTCTTAAGATTCTGGATGCGAAAGAGAAACAAGCAAGCAGTTTAATCAAAGCTGAAAAAGGCAAATATTACCCAGAGGTTTATCTTTACGGAGATTACAGTCTCTATGAAGACGATTCACTCGCCAGTGAAATGAAGCCCGACTGGTTAGTCGGCATTGGTGTCAACGTACCGCTACTCGACACCTCTGGTCGTTCAGACAAAGTGGCTGCTGCGCACAGTGCGGTATCTCAAGTTAAATTCCTAAAGTCACAAGCCAAACAAGACTTAACCGTATTGGTACAAAAGACCTACCTCGAAGCAAACCAAGCGATTGAAGAGGTTCAAGGCCTTAATTCTAGCTTGTCATTAGCTCAAGAAAATCTACTACTTCGTAAAAAAGCGTTCACTCAAGGGCTTTCTAACTCGTTAGAAGTGGTTGATGCAGAGTTATACCTTGCGAGCATCAAAACACAGCAATCTGCTGCGCGATTCAAATACCTTATCTCTCTCAACAAGCTATTAGCGCTAACCAGCGAAATGAACGCTTACTCGAGTTACTTAACTTCTTCTGTTACGTCTGATTTCGACTCAAAAACAGACACCGCTAGCCAGTCAAAAGGATAATTCATGAAACCTATTAAGCCTCTTCTTCTATCTATAGTTGGTATCGGCATTGTTGGCTGGGTCGGATACAGTTTTTACCAAGCGTACCAACCTCAACCAGTTAAGCTTCAAGGTCAAATTGATGCACAGCAATACAGCATCTCTTCGAAAGTACCCGGCCGTATTGACGAGGTATTTGTGCGCAAAGGCGACTCTGTTGAGAAAGGTGAATTGATCTTCTCCCTTCTAAGCCCAGAGATTGACGCAAAGTTAGAGCAAGCAAAAGCAGGTCAAAAAGCCGCTGGTGCACTGGCTCAAGAAGCAGAAAATGGTGCTCGTACTCAGCAAATTCAAGCCGCTAAAGACCAATGGTTGAAAGCCAAAGCAGCAGCAGACTTAATGGACAAAACCTACCAACGAGTAAACAACCTTTACAACGATGGCGTCGTTGCAGAACAAAAACGTGATGAAGCCAAAACACAGTGGCAAGCTGCTAAATACACAGAAAGCGCGGCTTTCCAAATGTATCAGCTAGCACAAGAAGGGGCTCGCGATGAAACCAAAGTGGCTGCAGCTCAAAAAGCATTAATGGCCGCTGGCGCGGTAGCTGAAGTCGAAGCCTACGCAAAAGACACACAAATCCACAGCTGGTTCAGCGGTGAGGTTTCTCAAGTGCTGCTTAGTAGCGGAGAACTGGCACCACAAGGTTTCCCAGTCGTGACCGTGATCGATACGAAAGATGCATGGGCGATACTCAATGTACGTGAAGACATGCTCAAGCACTTTGAGAAAGGCTCACAGTTTGAAGCTTACCTGCCCGCTTTAGATAAGTCGCTGACTTTCCAAGTGACGCACATTGCGGTGATGGGTGATTTCGCAACTTGGCGTTCAACAGATGCAGCACAAGGCTTTGACTTACGTACATTTGAAGTAGAAGCACGCCCAGTTGATACAAACGAAACACTGCGTATGGGTATGAGCCTTGTGGTTGAGCTTTAGGTGACATATGTCTGCTAATTCTCACTTACCAGAACATCACAAAACGATAAACAGCTTACTTCGACAGTGGGCGATAGTCCGTAAAGACAAGTGGTTGTTGTCGTGCTTAACTTGGATACCTTTGCTACTTGCTGCAAGTATCTGGCTGATCTTTTCACAAGGTATCGCTCGTGATTTGCCTGTTGCAGTTGTTGACCTCGAACACAGCCAAATTTCGCAGCAGTTTACTCGCTTAGTCGATGCCTCACCTACCCTGCAGGTCACTCAGAAATACAGCTCCGCAAGTGAAGCCGCAAAGGCCATGATAGAGCGTGATATCTACGGCTACGTTGTTATACCTAGACACTTTGACCGAGACCTTTATCTTGGGCTAAACCCGCAGGTTTCCGTGTTCTACAACAGCCAATTTATATTGATTGGTAAACTGGTGAACTCGGCTCTGTTGCAAGCTCAAGGCACGTTCAACGCCCAACTTGAAGTGATTAAACAGCTTTCCCACGGAGATACCACGGTAAAATCCGCCTTGGGGCAAGCTGTCACCGTTCAAAGCCAGATCACTCCGCTGTTCAACAAGAACACTAGCTATGCTCAATTCTTGGTATCTGCGGTTATTCCTGCTTTATGGCAAATCATGATAGTGGTAGGAACGATTTTAGTACTCACTGCAAATGTGCGAGCTAGTGGGCTAAAAGCGTGGTTATCGCATTCTCCGGTTAAGTCCCTAGCATTAACACTCACCCCTTATGTTGTTCTGTTTTTAGCGTTCGGTATTGCGTTTAGCTTTTGGTTCTATCGACTTTTAGAGTGGCCATTTAACGGCAGCTTTATGGCATTAACCATTGCACAGTTACTAACGGTTATTAGTTGTATCATTATGGGTTGCTTGTTCTTCTTTTTGACGCTTGATCCAGCAAGAGCAATGAGCTTTGCAGGTGCTTTCACAGCGCCAAGTTTTGCGTTTATGGGGATCACCTTCCCTGTCACAGACATGAACACGGCAGCCCAAGTTTGGAGAAGTCTATTGCCTGTTAGTCATTACATCGAAATACAAACGGCTCAGTCCAGTTACGGCGTGAGCGCTGCGCAATCGCTGATGAACCTCACTTCAATGTTTTGGTATGTTATTCCTGCTTTTGTAGTGATCTTATTGATTAAAAAGCACTTAGCGCAAGCAACACAAGCAGAGCATAAAGGAGTAAATCAATGAGCTTTACTCAATTGCTGAAGCAAGAACTCCTAGAGGTTCTGCGTAACCCAGTAGTATTACTGACCGTGTTTGGTGGTGTGGTCTTTTACTCATTCTTGTACCCTTTGCCTTACGCCAATCAAGTACCCCAACAATTGAAAGCGTCCGTTGTAAACCTAGACAAGAGCCAAAGCAGCTACCATTTAGAGCGAATGGTCGATGCGACCTCTCAAATTGATTTGGTTCGCCGTGACTCCACTATCGCAGACGCTAAACAGGCTGTACTCAATCAAGAAATTGGTGGGTTCATCGTCATTCCTGAAAACTTCTATAAAGATCTACTTCTTGGGAAAAGCCCAACACTCTCTTATGCGGGTGATGCATCTTACTTCCTAGTGTATGGCACCATAGTTGAGGGACTTGCAAAAGCAGGCGGCACGTTAGCCGCACAAGTTAAGGTGAGTCACTTGTTAGTTGAAGGTGTACCTTTAGAATCCGCAGCCAAAGGCTACAGCGCATTTAGCTTAAATTTAAAACCTACTTTCAATAGTCGAATGGGATATATCGATTACGTCGTTCCCGCTGTCTTTGTATTGATCCTTCAGCAAACCCTAGCCATGGCATCAGGGTTGGTTGGTGCAACGCAAAATGCTCAATCCACATTCGGCTATTGGAGCAGAGTTCATCCAACCAAACTAATCCTTGCTCGCTGTTGCACCTTAGTAGGCATCTACTACTTATTATCGATGTACTACTTCGGCGCCAGCTTTTCGATGTACGGGATTAACCTACTCGCCTCAATCTCACAGATTTTAACCTTGTTACTGCCCTTCTTATTGGCCAGCTGTTTGGTTGGCATTTTTATCGGTGAGTTAGTGCCACGAAGAGAGTTAGTCACGGTTGTGGTGTTAATCAGTTCAATGCCACTGATCTTCTCTTCAGGTTTTATCTGGCCGATTGAAATGATGCCTGAATGGTTGGTACTGTTATCACAACTGTTTCCAAGCACACCTGCTATCCAAGGTTTCTTAGCGCTGAATCAGATGGGCGCTTCGTGGCAAGAGGTCGCATCTCAATGGACACTGTTATGGGGACAAGTTGTACTTTGGGGTTCGTTGCTTGCACTGAAGCTCTACCACAAGTCGAGCAAAAGCATCGTTAACCGCACTACCGATAATAGCCTTTGAGTGGTTTAGCTCATCGCAACCATAAAAAGCTCTGATAAAGGGCTTTTTTAATCCCCCCGACTTGCTCCTTCCCTTGTAAGAGACTTTTCAAAGCCTCCCTAAAACAAGCGTTACATCAAAGCTCATCTATTTTAGCTATCAATTTAACCGCCAATCTATATGCCTTTTCAAACTCAAAAATCATCGACTTATACCCAAAAGACGACAAAACACGAATTATTGTAAATTTATTGTAAAAATTTCTTTGACGGCATTAGTTTTATGTATAGGGTTATCAATAAGACGTGGTAAGCCGAATATCATAGTCTTATTGGTTCACGTGCCAAAAGGATCTCCATATAAAACGTGATTAGTAGTGATATTTATCTCGCATTTCGACTTGGCTACAGAGCATTTTGTCGCTATCGAAGAAATAAATAAGCTATTGAAATATAAGACAAACACAACATAAGCAAACATAAATTAATAAAAAGACAGGGAAAACCATGAAAAACATAAGAGAATTATTTTTTGGGTTTATATTATTGTTTAGTTCCAGTGCATTTGCAGAAGAAGGATCATTTAATCAAGCTATCAGTAACTTAAGCAAAAGTGTTGATGGATTTTTCAACGACTACACAGGATGGTTCGTTGGACTCATATTTAAAAGTGTACCGGTTGGCGAAGCCAACTTCCCTATTATTGTTGGCTGGTTATTACTCGCTGCGTTGATCTTTACTGTTTACTTTGGCTTCGTCCAATTTAAGCGAGTCGGTATGGCTGTAGATATCATTAGAGGCAAGTACACAGACCCTAACTCAAAAGAAGACGGCGAAGTTTCCCATTTTCAAGCTTTAACTACTGCCCTTTCTGGAACCGTCGGTCTTGGTAACATCGCAGGTGTAGGTGCTGCACTCGCCATTGGTGGCCCTGGTGCAACATTCTGGATGATTTTGTGTGGCCTTCTTGGTATGGCTTCAAAATTCTGTGAGTGTACGTTAGGTGTGAAATACCGAACTATCTTACCGTCAGGTGTGGTTTCGGGTGGTCCAATGTACTACCTGAGCCAAGGCCTAGGTGAGCGCGGATTGGGTGGACTGGGTAAAGCACTTGCGATCGGCTTTGCACTGATGTGTATCTTGGGTTCACTTGGTGGCGGTAACATGTTCCAAGCTAACCAAGCTCATGCAATGCTAACGTATGCCTTTGATATCCCAAGTGAGTACGGTGTTATCACTGGCCTTGTACTAGCTGCTTTAGTTTTCTCTGTGATTGTTGGTGGTATGCCTTCTATTGCATCGGTAACAGAAAAAGTGGTTCCTTGGATGGCTGCGCTATATATCGGTATGGCTGTAGTTGTTATCGGTTCTAACCTTGATCAAGTTGGCCCTGCTTTCAGCGCAATCTTTACAGGTGCATTTACTGGCGAAGGTGTTGTTGGTGGATTCATTGGTGCGTTAATTCAAGGCTTGAAGCGTGCAACCTTCTCGAACGAGGCAGGTGTTGGTTCTGCGGCAATTGCTCACTCAGCGGTAAAAACAAAAGAGCCAATTACTGAAGGCTTAGTGTCACTACTAGAACCGTTCGTTGATACCGTAATCATATGTACGATGACAGCATTGGTTATCACTATCGCTGGCCTAAACACAGGTCCATTCGATGGTTCAGGTTTAACAGGTGTAACTCTAACTGCGGCGTCGTTTACTGAAACTGCAGGTTTCTTCAAATACACCTTAGCACTAGCCGTTATCATGTTTGCATTTTCTACTATGATTTCTTGGTCGTACTACGGTCTTAAAGCATGGACTTACCTATTCGGTGAAGGAAAGGCTACGGAACTGGTTTTCAAAGTGATGTTCTGTGTGTTCGTTGTGATTGGTGCAACAATCCAATTTGGTGCGGTAATCGACTTCTCTGATGCAGCTATCTTTGCGATGTCTATCTTTAACATCCTAGGTCTATACTTCTTGATGCCTGTTGTTAAGAAAGAATTGCAATCATTCGTTGCTCGTGTGAAATCAGGTGAAATCAAAACGTATGAGAAATAACGTTTAGTGGAATGAGGTTTTGCTCTAGTAGCTAACTGGATTCTAAGAAACGATACAGCTCTATAAACGAAACTGTTCTAAAAATTTTTGTAAGACCCTTTGCTTGAGAAAGCGAGAACAGGACTGCAACTTATCCAAAATCCCTACCAGCTTGGCTTGTGGGGATTTTTTATGTCTGAATGATTAGGCGAATAACTACCCTCGATGCCCTGCTCACACTTTTCACCCTTTTCACTCTTTTCACTCTTTTCACTCTTTTCATCATCGTGTTCAACATCGACACGACGAACCAACTCTTCTACTTCGATCATCTCTTTTTGCGCTAATGGAGAGCGACAATCATCGAAACAATAAGCTATGGTGCAGTTCTCACAAAGATACTCTGGCATCACTCCATCCCTTGTCGTCAAAGCAGCCAAATGCGAGCGAGCAATCGACTGCGTGTTCATCCTGAACAACACTATTATGCAGCGACTCTGATCTGAAAATATGTATGCAAAGTCATTTAATAGACAACAAGTGACATATCATTGTCGATATACGTAACTCTTCACAAATATCTAAGCAAACAATGAAAACACGTAAATAATCAATAATGAGAAAGCACCGGATCTATGCTCTCGACAAACGCAAAACGCCCACATCATGTGTGTGATGTGGGCGTTTCAATATTTACTGTAAAACTAACGTTAGGCTGGTAAAGCCTTCGACTTATAGACCCATCTCTTCGGTTAGCGTTTTGATCTGCTTGAGGTCCATGGTGTGGACTTCAATCATTTGTCTGATATCACTCAGTCGAGAGTTAGCGTTATCTTGCTTCTCACACGCGTCAGATTTCGCATCCCATGATGTGCCATCTAAGTAAACATCACACGCTTTCTTAAGAGAGCCAAGGTTCTGCTCGAGTTGGTCTCTTTCTTTCTCAAGTTTTTCAAGTTCTTGAGAAATCTGTAATTCTTTTCGGAAAACTTCACGCGAACGCTCAAACAAAGTCGATTGCATGTCAGCTTGACGATTAAGTTTCTGGTTGTCTTGCTGAGTTTGCTCTAACGTTTGCTTCTGTTCATTTAGCTGTTGCTCTAACGAGTAGTTCGCCTTCTCTAAAACCGAAGACTGCTTGGCTAATTCTTGGAGTTCTTTTTGATGCTCCTCCGTTTGTTTCACTAGAGCAGCTTCTACTTTCGCATCGATTTCGGTATCAACTTTTGCCACTTTAGTTTCAACGGATGTCATCAACTGTGCTCTGCTGTCATGCAGTTCTTGATAACGAGTTTCGAGTACCTGATAAGTGGACTCCCACTTTGAAGCCGTAACTGTAGAACCGATTAAGCCACCCAGTGCTAAACCTATAACCGCAGCAATGCCGATATAGAGCTGACTGCGCTTATCGCGTTCTTCAATAACAACCACTTCATCTTGTTCGCTTTGTCCAGATTGCTGGTTCACTAGCGGGTACTCCCAAAAATTTGTTTAACGTTACGCGGTCACTGACACGAATGCCAATACTGATAGTGTAGGCTCAGTTAAACCTATCGCTTAAGCCAGAAGCACTTAAGCTCTGCT
Source organism: Vibrio sp. Makdt (assembly GCF_027587015.1). Lineage (NCBI taxonomy): Bacteria > Pseudomonadati > Pseudomonadota > Gammaproteobacteria > Vibrionales > Vibrionaceae > Vibrio > Vibrio sp. Makdt. Next base: position 31,972 of record NZ_JAPPTH010000019.1, on the reverse strand, counting down.
AACACATTCATCCCACCTGTTTACAGGCAGGGTTAACGAGTTAACTCCGAAATCATCAAGCTGGCAGTATACAAAAGGAAGCTGCTAACGATAACTATCACTACCCATTTTTGCAGTTTTTCGTTTGTCCGGTAACGAAATAGTACAAATGCCAAAGCCAATAAAAAAACAATCGCTATTAGTCGAGTCATAACTCCTCCTTGTTTCTCTATTTTATACCATTTAAATAAGCAAGTTACGTCAGAGACTCGTTGTTTGATCATTTAGTTGAACAACATTTGTGCAAACAGATATTTTGTAGCTGACATCACATTTTATATGATCTAGGATACGCCTACAGATTACCTAATTATTTAGGTAATTGTTCCGATGAAGACTGCAGGAGAGTGGTTTTTAACTAAACTTTAACATTTAGTTAGATTGACCCGCCGAAGAAGTAAATCTTTCAGGTGCTTTATGCTGGAGAAATCCAGAAAAGTGAGGACTGTCGTTGGAGGAACCTCTGGAGAGAACCGTTAGATCGGTCGCCGAAGGAGCAAGCTTAGTGCCCGTTACTTATCTGTAAGTGATTCGCTAAGTGAAACTCTCAGGCAAAAGGACAGAGGAGTGGAAAGCAACAAGCCTTAATTAACAAAAGAATTCTATCTAGAAATCCGTATGTATTAAGTAGTGCTACCGATCCCTGTGATCTGCACTGCCTTCCCTCTTCTCCTTAAATTTTTTAATTTATTAAGGGGAATCTATGAACCACCTACAAGCTACACTACAAACCATCAACCAATTCGTTTGGGGACCACCACTGCTTATTCTGCTAGTGGGTACAGGTATCTACTTTACTTTTCGCTTAGGCTTACTCCAGTTTAGACACCTCCCAACTGCACTGAAAATGGTATTCAGCAAAGACAAATCTGGTACGGGTGACGTATCGAGTTTCGCAGCTTTGTGTACTGCACTTTCAGCAACCATTGGTACAGGTAACATCGTTGGTGTAGCGACCGCAATCAAGATTGGTGGCCCTGGTGCGCTATTCTGGATGTGGCTTGCCGCAGTATTTGGTATGGCGACCAAATACGCAGAATGTCTACTTGCCGTTAAATACCGCAGAACCGATAGCAATGGCGAAATGGTTGGCGGCCCTATGTACTACCTTCAATACGGTGTTGGCTCAAGAATTTTGGCGGTAATGTTCGCTGTGTTCGCTTTGGGTGTTGCCTGTTTCGGTATCGGTACCTTCCCACAAGTCAATGCTATCTTGGACGCAACTGAAATCTCATTTGGCGCTTCACGTGAGATGTCTGCTGTTGTCCTAACGATATTGGTAGCAGTAGTGACGCTTGGTGGTATTCAATCTATCGCTAAGGTGGCAGGAAAAGTGGTTCCGACCATGGCGGTTATGTACATCGTTGCGTGTTTGAGCGTTCTGGTTTCAAATGCAGACCAACTACTGAATGCCATTACCCTTGTTGTTACCTCTGCGTTTACCAACACAGCAGCAACAGGCGGTTTCTTTGGTGCGAGCATCATGCTTGCTATTCAATCGGGTATTGCTCGTGGTGTATTCTCTAATGAATCAGGTCTAGGTAGCGCACCCATGGCTGCGGCGGCTGCAAAAACAGATTCATGTGTGAAGCAAGGTCTTGTCTCTATGACAGGTACCTTCTTCGACACCATCATTATTTGTACGATGACAGGTTTGGCGCTTATCTTAACCGGTGCTTGGCAGACTGACCTTTCTGGTGCTGCAATGACCACTCATGCATTTGCTATTGGTCTGAATGCAGACACGCTCGGCCCTATGCTGGTTTCTGTTGGTCTAATCTTCTTTGCGTTTACTACGATTTTAGGTTGGAACTACTACGGCGAGCGCTGTGTTGTTTTCTTGCTAGGTACTAAAGCAGTCCTACCTTACAAGATTATCTTCATTGCGTTGGTGGCTTCTGGTGCATTCTTGAAGCTCGACATGATCTGGATAATGGCAGATATCGTGAACGGCCTGATGGCAATTCCAAACCTAATCGGCCTTATCTTGCTACGCCACGTCGTTATCGAAGAAACTAAGCTGTTTTTCAAACCATTATCTTCTTCTAGTGATTATAAAACTGTAAAAGCCTAATCGAGATAAATTGCAAAATAAAAGCCAAAGCCCACAATCAAATGTGGGCTTTTTATTACCTAAGTAAATAAAAAATTTAATTAACTAAAAGATTACTTAAAATAATTACCCCAAATATTATAAGACCTTTTAAATAGCAACTCGCACTAATAAAACGAAAGCTTAATTAGTCATTACTTATATTTAATGATTGTTAAATATTATGTATTTTCAAGAAACCAAAAAAATTCAAGAAAAAGCAACATGTGGCTTTTATTCATATATAAGTCAGTTTATAGTCGCTAACATTGTTGAGATAATTATAATAAAAATAAAACGTTGGCTATATGATCAAATTTGACCCTATAACAAATCGTATTTATAACGACGATCGTTCCATTAAAATTGGATATCGAGAAACACGAGTCTTAGAGCTTCTTCTTAAACACGCGCCCGATATTGTGAGTAAGCAAGATATTATTAACTACGCTTGGGGTAACGAATTCATAGGGGATACTTCTCTCGCGAAAAGTATCAGCTTGCTGCGGCAAAAGTTCGTTAAGCTTGGGACCAAAGATTCACCAATAGTGACAGTTCCAAAGGTCGGTTACCGCCTCATAGACCATTGTGTTTGTATCGAATCTACTGTGGACGATACAAGCATTACTGCGCCTGAAGATACAACTCCGCCGTTACCTTTACCTTTACCTGACAGTGAAGTTAAGGCGACCTCAGGCGAAAAACACAATGGAACCCAAACACTGTCCGTCTATCGTAAAATTGCCTATTCAAAGAATCTTGTGTGCTATTTTACTGCTAGCGTGCTGTTAGCAGCATCAATCGCGTTGGCATTCAGTAAGTTTCACGACAAGAGTCTCCATGAAGTAAAACCATCAGACCGACTGACCGAGTATTGGATAGGCCAACTACAAATATTTCAAGACCCTCAAATGACGCTAACCCCAGAGTTGAAAAGGCTTCTTACCAAGTATCAATGTGACTGTATTGCTTATATCAGTGAAGAACCTGGTTATTCTGAACTTGCGATACTCAATAAAGTAACTCGTAAATCAGTGAATATTTTTTACAACCCATCACAACTGGACAAAGCCAGTAAAGAGATCGAGCTATTCCTAGAAAGGGGGTCATTATGATGCCATTTATTGCCGTCTTCTCCGCACTAATCTTGTTTGCAAGCGTATGGAGTATTCCTGATTCTCACAAACTTGAAGATCACAGTTACCAACATAGTATGATCGATTTACTCGCTGAAGATAACGTATTACGAAGCGATGGATTCACTAAAATTAGGGACAACAAAGTTCTGCATATAGTCTCCATTCAAGACGACAAAATACCAAACCCTATCGTTCTTCGCTTCCAGGGAAATGTGGGATACTCTAAGTCATTCAGTTTTGCGATTGCTGGCACGATAGACTTACTGTCTGTACAGAAGATAAATGAGGCAATGAATGACAACTTGTTATCGCCATATCTTTTGTTGAACAATGACCCATTGACATTGAATATTGATATTTTGAGCACCAATGAAGCATTTGCCATTATTCGGAGTTGCAATACAGGACGTACCCAGCTTTTAGCTAAACGCTGACTTCTACTGTTAACCCGTAATAAATTCTCTTCAAACCATATTTTATTAAAATGGATTTCGACTCAGTTCGAAATCCTCCCCTCTTCTTCTATCCCTTATTTAGCTAACTTTCCATCCTTAAAACTAACACGTCTCATAATTGAAAAATCCTCTATATTAGACTTTTTCGATTCGAAATACATTGTCACGTCACAATACGATATAGCAAAAAAATTGAAGTAAGATCTCATTATTAGTCCCAATTAAATACCCATAGGAACGACTTAGTATTATTTCCAAATAATATGTTTGAGAATAATTATCGGTCAATAACGTCCATCGTTCATTTTCATCACCCATGCCGACCCATCATTCACAACGACGCTTATTATTTGGTAATCCATGGTAAACCACGGAAACACCTTTAACGTCAAAACCAAATTAACGCACATCGAATCCTAAAAAAGTTTCATTTTTCTAAATTAATTATGAAGTGTGCCGAGAAAATCTCTCTTCATTGCATCAAAGTTTCATAAAATATTAACAAAGCCATCTCAAGCCATTGATTTATAACAATAAATTTATTCAATCATTTTCAGTATCGTTATTTTTATCATTATGGAAAAGTGAAATGGTCCTGTGTAAGCAAGGCAAAACAGCATTACCAATATAAAAAAGAAAATGAGGGGATTATTAGTGATCAGTAAAAATAAAAGTATCTTGGCAGCGGCAGTGCTGTCTGTACTATCGACCGGAGTAAACGCGAAAATCTACCCAGATCAAATCGTGCGTGACAATTTAGGCGATGATGTTTGTCGCTCAGGTTATCGCCCTTTAGACCACTTTGAAGCAGAAGAGCATAAAAACTCACTACTACCGCGCATGGGCACTTGGGATATTGTTGGCCTGAAAGACAACTGGGTAATTATGGGGCCGGGTTATCACGGGCTAATCAAACAAGATACGCCAAACGATAAAACCTTCTGTTATCCGAATGATGACCAATCAGAGATTCCAACCATCTCAGGTAAATCGGTGCCAGAAGGCGATGAAATTGACGTCGAGTATGGCCTAGTCACTGATCGAACAGACTTTATATATCCGCTAAGTTACTTAGCTCATAACCTTGGATACGCTTGGGTTGGCGGCAATAACGGCACTTATGTCGGCGAAGATATGGTCATAAATCGTTCTGGCGATCGTTGGGTTATTCAAGGAAACAACAACGGCTCTTGTAGTGGCTACCGTTGTGGCGAAAAAACACAAATCATCGTTGATAACTTTACCTACACAGTTAACGATGACAACTTCTCGCACGGTGAGGTGACGGAGTCAGACCGTGAACTCATAAAGACCGTTTTCGCAACCGCTAGAAACTATAGCGATATTGCGCAGCAAGTTGTCGTTGACTTAAAAGTCGATGAGTCGACAAATTGGTCCAAGACAAATAGCTACGGCTTTTCTGAAAGCGTTTCCACTGAGAATACGTTCAAATGGCCTTTAGTTGGCGATACTAAGCTCACCATCAAGTTTGAAGCGAATCAAAGCTTCGCAAACACGAATGGCGGCTCTTCAAGTGAGACGGTAACACTTCAAGCTCGTCCAATGGTTCCTCCTCACTCTGAGATCCCAATTAAAGTCGAGCTGTACCGTTCAACTATCTCGTACCCATACCAATTTAACGCTGATATTGCTTACGACGTGCAATTCAATGGTTTCCTTCGCTATAGTGGCAACGCATGGCATACGCACCCTGGAAACCGCCCGACTATCGGACATACGTTCACTATGGGTCGTGCGAGTGACCATTCTGCTGACATTCGTTATCAATGGGACCACCGCTACATTCCAGGAGAGACAAAATGGTGGGATTGGGGTTGGGCGATTAAAGAAGCCGGTCTATCAAACATGCAATGGGCAACAAGTCATAGCTTACGTCCATTCCACTCCTACGTGTCGGGAGATTTTTACGCAGAATCTCAATACGCTGGTACAATCGAAATTGGCCAAGCTAAACCAATCAGTGCTGATGGTCGAAGCGCACGAAGCAGTATTGAAGGCGAAAACCAGACGACCGAACATCTTGGTGGCATTGATGTAACGACCAACTTTGATGCTCAAGAACTGAGTGATCTAGGCTTTGAAGGCGCTGAGTTCAACGTTCGTTTAGCTGACTAATATACCCATCTACATACACGGTAATAGGACACCTGCCGTGTATGACGACAAAGCCCACGCTAATTGGTCACAATAACCTAGCGCGGGATTTCATACGTTCATCACGAAGCAGAACTAACTAAACCGGCTTTTCCATGAGAAGCTTAACGCCCAGCCCCACCAGCACTATGCCAGTCACACCTTCCATCCACTTCATAAAGCTCGCATTCTTTAGCAAATTTTTAGCCGAGTTAAGTGCACCAGCCAAGCCACATTGCCACAGCATAGCAATCATGAAGTGTACTGAAGCCATCAACATAGATTGTAATAACGGCGAACCTTCAGGGTTTACGAACTGAGGCAGAAAAGCCAAATAGAAAACCGCTGTTTTCGGGTTAAGCACATTAGATAAGAAACCTTCACGCAAAGAACGTTTTGCGCTGTAGGCTTGATGAGTTTGCTCGCCAACCTTCAGCCCGCCACCATTTTTCATCAAAGCGCGTAAACTGCTTAAGCCAAGCCAGATTAAATAAACGGCACCCACCATTTTTACGGCTTGAAATAGCTCAGCGGATTGGGCAAGAATCGCAGAGATACCCACAGCAGAGAAAAAGGCGTGCACATATAAGCCACTACAGATACCAAAGCTCGTCATACAACCGTCAGCTAAGCCAGAGCGACTGGTATTACGAATCACCAATGCCGTATCCAAGCCTGGTGTTAACGTTAAAATCGTGATGGCAATTAGAAATGCCTCAAAGTTCAAAATATCCATATTATTGTCATTCATGTTAAGCGATCTATCATCAATACCGTGTATCTGAAAAATTCGCAAGCAACAATTGCCACCAGCTATACAAGTCACTGATTTTGTGCACAATGGTACAGTTTAATTTGTTAAGAAATAGTAAATTCAAGGCATCGTACCGCCTCACGCTTTTCTCGCTATATCTTCGACTACGAAGGTCAGCGCCATTAAAAAGCAGAGCCATAATCAAAGTACATGAGAGATGAAACTTAACGCTGACGCGGCCCTAAGGATCATTTAAAGAAACCAAATTAAGAGTAGTCAAATGAGCGCATTCAAAAAACTAGTCGAACACTCTCAAAAATGTTCACGCTTTCAACACCTAGCCTCTATCTGTGGCTGGGATCAAGCTTCCATGATGCCTGCCGGTGGTAACCAAGCGCGTAGCGAAGCGATGGCCGAGCTTTCGGTTCATATTCACGGCTTGATGACTCAGCCACAGCTGGCCGATTGGATCTCTGACGCTGAAAACGAAGATCTGAATGGTGAACAACAATCATCGCTTCGTGAAATTAAACGCCAATGGCAGCAAGCCAACCTACTTCCTGAAAAGTTGGTTGAAGCTAAGTCGTTAGCGGGTTCAAAGTGTGAACATGCGTGGCGCAGCCAACGTGGTAACAACGATTGGGTTGGGTTTGAAAAGAACTGGCGGGAAGTGGTTGAGCTATCACGTGAAGAAGCACAGATCCGCGCCGATGCCGCAAACTTAACACCTTATGATGCGATGCTGGATATCTACGAACCGGGTACCAGTTCAGCATCATTAGACATCTTATTTGCGGATGTGAAAACTTGGCTGCCAAGCCTTATTGATGAAGTACTCGAAAAGCAGTCTAGTGAGCAATTTAATGCTCCAAACGGCTTTTATGCTGCAGAAAAACAAAAAGCGCTTGGTTTAGAAGTGATGAAATTACTTCAGTTTGACTTTGAACACGGCCGATTAGATGAAAGTGTTCACCCTTTCTGTGGTGGTGTTCCTACCGACGTACGCATCACAACCAGATATGACGAAGCTGAATTCGTTCAAAGCTTAATGGGCATCGTCCACGAAACAGGTCACGCACGTTATGAGCAAGGCTTACCTAAATACCTAGCAGGCCAACCTGCCGGTCAAGCTCGCTCTATGGGTATTCATGAATCTCAGTCTTTGTTCTTCGAGATGCAAGTTGGCCGCAGCGACCCGTTCATCGGGCACTTAGCCAACCTAGCAGGACAACAGTTCTCAGGCTCTGAATTTGAGAAAGATAACTTCCAGAAGATCTACACTCGCGTGAAGAAAGACTTCATCCGTGTTGATGCCGATGAACTGACCTACCCTGCGCACGTGATCTTACGTTACGAGATTGAGCGTGACCTGATAAACGGCAAAATCAAACATACTGATGTTCCTGAACTTTGGAACACTAAAATTCAGTCTTACCTTGGTTTAAGCACTCAAGGCAACTTCACTAACGGTTGTATGCAAGACATCCACTGGACCGACGGCGCATTTGGTTACTTCCCATCTTACACATTAGGTGCGATGTACGCGGCTCAGTTCATGGCTTCAATGAAGAAAACGGTTGATGTGAACTCAGTGATTGAAAGCGGTGACCTATCCCCTATCTTCACTTGGTTAGAGTCGAACATCTGGAGCAAAGGCAGCCTACTAAGCACTGATGATTTGGTGAAAGGCGCAACAGGCGAAACTTTGAATGCGCAATACTTCAAAGATCATTTGAGAAGTCGTTACCTTTAGTATTCTCAAAAAAGAGCGTTCTAGCAAAGAAAGCTAAGTAATAGACCAATAAAAAAGGTTGAGCAGACTACTGACTCAGCCTTTTTCATAGGAAAATGGATCTATAATATCCTATAGATTCAGAGCTTTACTTACCTTTCAACATATCTAAAAAGGTCTGCCTGGACTCAGGTGTGTTATCCCTGTGGGTTTCGTATTTTATATGTGTGTCTGCATCGGCAGATTGAGACAACTTGATACTCCAAAGCGCTTTGAGTTGGTTCGGTACAATTGAATATCGAACATCGATAACACGCAGATCATCCATTGGATCTTGTGCCACGTAACCATTTGAGAACCAGCGAAAACGCTCAATGTCTTTTGCTTGCTGTGAATTGAGGTCAAGCCAGGGGAAATCCTGACTAACATTCAGTTTAACGATCGAATCACCAGGATAAGTTTTAACGGAGGTGCCGACTCGAACAGCATCTACGTAGTATCGAGATTCTGTTTCGTACACCACTTTCCACACTAAGATATTCGCAAAGCTCGGCTTGGCTTCTAACCGAATAGGAGTATGTTGGCGTTCTTGTGCTAATAGCCATCCTATCGCTTCTGCTCTATCCCTTTGTATCATGCCCAACGTCGGATAAATCAAAGCCCATAGAAACGCAACACGCGCTAACCAAGGGGCTCGCTTACATGTTGCGAACACAAGCAATATTAAGATGGGAAGTGTATAAACAGGATCGATAATCGAAATGGTATTCCAAGCATAACGTTCATTGGTGAGCGGCCAGAACAGTTGAGTGCCATACGTAGTACAAGAATCGAGTAAAGCATGTGTGCCATAACCTAACGCGCAATACAGCCAACTCTGTTTAAACGAGAGACCACGCCTTTTTGCAATCAAAGGGTACAAAACCAGAGCGCAAATCAAGCTGCCAATAGGAATAAATAGAAGTGAATGGGTAAACTGTCGATGGAACTCCAATGCGAGTAAAGGATCACTTTCCGATCGAATAAACGCATCTAAATCTGACGACATTCCAGAGAGCAAACCTAGAAGCCCTGCGACCACCAAGTGTTGCTTTTTACTCGCCGATTGTGACAAAGAAGCGCCTAGCACGCCCTGCGTTAACGGATCCATAAATCACCCACGTTTAGCATTCCCTTGAACTGAACAAGTACATTTAGCTATAGCAGTGGATTGTCATAACCAAATGATTTTATCAATATACTCATGTACATAGCTGTATAAGCATAGACCGATAAACAAAAAAAGAGCAGTTATGAAACTGCCCTTTTCTCATTATTGGTGGTTGATCAATTTATTCGGTTTTGCTCTATATATTGATACTTGAACGATCTTCAATTAACGAGCCACCATACTTGTCGCGATAACAACCAACAGTACTGAGAAGATCTTCTTGATAGTTGGAACGGGTAAATGGTTTGTTGCTTTTGCACCTAAAGGTGCGGTGAACCAAGACGTGCACACAATACCCAGCAGCGCAGGCAGATAAACAAAGCCAGCAAAACCGTCGGTTAGCGCAAAGTGGCTGCTACCCGAAGTGATGTAACCTATCGAGCCAAATAGCGCGATCACAATGCCACAAGCCGACGCGCAGCCAATCGCCTTTTTCATATCGACCGAAAAGAACGTTAATAGCGGGACCAGCAATGCACCGCCACCAATCCCTATCATTGCAGACAAGCCGCCAGTAATGGTCGTCAGAACCGTTAATACACCTTTATTCGGTAGCTTTCGTTCTTTGGGTGCGTCATTTTTGCTGCTTAAGAACATCTTGATCGCAATAAGAACCACGCTCACGGCAAACACAATACGAACAACTTTCTCGGGCAACAGAGCCGCCATAAAGCCACTAATCAGTGCGCCCAGAGCAACACCAAGCATGATCCAAGGCGCAATATTCCAAGGCACATTTCCATTCTTATGGTGAGCTAGCGCAGAAGAAGTTGAAGTAAATAGAATCGAGGCCAGCGAAGTGGCAATTGCAGCAACAACCACTTGGTCAGATGGTAAAACATCTAAATACAGTAAAATGCTGCTTAGCACCGGCACAATGATCAGCCCTCCGCCAATGCCTAACAAACCGGCTAGAAACCCAACACCACTGCCTAATAACGCACAGTAGAAAATCAACAACAGCAATTCACTCATTTCATCCATCTCTTAATTAAATTAATTGTCTTAAATAACACACAATTAATGTGGTTATATTTCCATCACGATAATTAATATAACTGACACCAGCTTTGATTTTCAAACAGATAGATCATGAATATTCCTCATGTTGATTGTGAAGTAATACCATTGTTAATCAAAGCTCTGTCCAAGTATAAAAATACTGAGCGAATAACTTAATACAAATTCTTAAACGAAATAGCCAACACTCTTAATACGGTTACAAGCGAAAATAACGCAGTGATATAAAAGACCGAGAGTAAGTCAGACAACGAATTGGGAAGTCAGAACAGTATGAATAACGAATTTAATTTTACGATTAAGAGCATCAGCCTCGACGAAAACTACACACCCGCAGACAGTACACGTATCACAACAAACTTTGCTAACTTGGCTCGCGGTGAAAGCCGCCAAGCGAACTTACGTAACGCTTTACAGATGATTGATAATAGCTTCAATGCCTTAGCTCATTGGGATAACCCTAAGGGCGACCGCTACTCTGTTGAGCTTGAAATCATTTCTGTTGATATGGACATTGAAAGCAACGGCGAAGCATTCCCTTCAATTGAAGTGCTAAAAACCAATATTCTGGACCACAAAACGAATGAGCGCATTGAAGGTATTATCGGGAATAACTTCTCTTCTTATGTTCGAGATTATGATTTCAGCGTATTACTTTTAGATCACAATAAAGGCCAAGATAAATTCAGTATTCCAGCCGATTTTGGTGATTTGCACGGCAAGCTGTTTAAATATTTCGTTAACTCTCAAGCGTACAAAGAGAACTTTAAGAAACCACCTGTTATTTGTTTGAGTGTTTCAGATAATAAAACCTATTACCGAACTGAAAATCAACACCCTGTATTAGGCTTTGAATACCAACCTAACGAGTCTTCTTTAACTGAACAATATTTCAAGAAGATGGGATTACAGGTTCGTTATTTCATGCCGCCAAATAGTGTTGCTCCTCTGGCTTTCTATTTCTTTGGTGATCTGCTGAACGATTACTCTAACCTAGAGCTTATCAGCACCATCAGTACCATGGGTACGTTCCAGAAAATCTACCGCCCTGAAATCTACAACGCGAATGCTGTTGCAGGTAACTGTTACCAACCAAACTTGAAAAACTTGGATCACTCACTGACTCAAATCGTGTATGACCGTGAAGAACGAAGCAAGCTAGCTGTTGAACAAGGTAAGTTCGCAGAAGAAAACTTCATTAAGCCATATCAGTCGGTACTAGAAAACTGGTCTGCCAACTACGCGCTGTAATCGTTCGATTTTACTCGCAATAGGAAACATACGCTCCACTTTTGGAATCTAAGGACAGGCAGAATTATTATGAAAACACTATTACCGACTTCAACAGCAGGCAGCTTGCCTAAGCCGTCTTGGCTAGCACAGCCAGAAACACTTTGGTCTCCATGGAAACTGGAAGGCGATGAACTCACAGACGGCAAACAAGATGCGCTGCGTGTGTCTCTGCATGAACAACAGCAAGCAGGCATCGATATCGTGAGTGATGGCGAACAAACCCGCCAACACTTTGTAACGACCTTCATTGAACACTTGAATGGTGTTGATTTTGAAAAGCGTGAAACCGTTAAGATCCGAGATCGTTACGATGCAAGTGTACCGACAGTGGTTGGCCCAGTTTCTCGTCAGAAATCCGTGTTTGTTGAAGATGCGAAATTCTTACGTCAGCAAACCGACCAACCGATCAAATGGGCTCTGCCAGGGCCTATGACCATGATAGATACACTTTACGATGCCCATTACCAAAGCCGTGAAAAACTGGCGTGGGAATTTGCGAAGATCCTCAACGAAGAAGCGAAAGAATTAGAAGCTGCAGGCGTTGATATTATTCAGTTCGATGAGCCAGCATTTAACGTGTTCTTTGATGAAGTGAATGATTGGGGTATCGCTTGTTTAGAAAGGGCCATTGAAGGGCTTAAATGCGAAACCGCAGTACACATTTGCTATGGCTACGGCATCAAAGCAAACACAGATTGGAAGAAGACATTAGGCACTGAGTGGCGCCAGTACGAAGAGGTATTTCCTAAGCTGCAGCAATCGAATATCGATATTATCTCTTTAGAGTGTCACAACTCCCATGTACCACTTGAACTGCTTGAACTAGTGCGAGGCAAGAAAGTCATGGTCGGTGCGATCGATGTGGCAACCGATTCGATTGAAACACCAGAAGAAGTGGCTAGTACTCTAAGAGAAACACTTAAGTATGTCGATGCAGACAAGCTCTATCCTTGTACTAACTGCGGCATGGCTCCCCTACCTCGCGAAATTGCCTCAGCGAAGCTCAATGCGCTAAGTGCTGGCGCAGAGATAGTTCGTAAAGAGCTTTCAGCGTAACGACTAATCTAAATAGAAAAGCTAAATCTTGAAGCCTAAGTATCGAATGGTGCTTAGGCTTCTGTATTCTTCTCAACTGCCACTCTCTATTTATCTAATCTCTTATCTATCTAAGAAGGTAGCCATCTTCTTCAGAGTAATTAGTGCCTTATCCAGCTCGTCTCTTTCAATGCCTTCTGCGCCACTTTCTGCCCATACTTCCTGTTTTTTATCTAATAGCGAATACGCTTCCTTGCCCTTTTCAGTCATGTTAACCAACTTTGCTTTTTTGTGATTCGGGTTATCAAGCCAAGTTAGCAGGCCATCTTTCACCATGATGTCGGTAACACGCTGTGTCGCTTGTCTACTTTGCCCCATAATACGAGCAATTTGAGAAACCGTGACCAGCTCATCGGACTTTTCGATCGCCCCCATCACTTTCCATCTGGCACTGCTTAACCCGAATTCTTCGGTTAATTTGTCACCCTCAGCATTCAATAGACCACTGACCTTAAAGATCTCTAGTGCGATCTTTGTGAAAACTTCTCCATTCGTATCCATAACACTCACTTTGACAATATGCTGTCATTAAATTAGACTCAAACCAAATTGACAACATGTTACCAAATTAACGGCGGGAATGATATGAAACCAATAATCCACAAAACAGCGGCATTAACAGCAACACTGTGTATCGCGACATTCTTTACCAGCACATTACTTGTAGAACTGTTTGGCACTTTGGAATCAGTGAAGCTAGTCAAATCGATGATCGTTTTTCCGGGCTTGTTTGTTCTTGTCCCTGCCATTGCTATCACTGGTGCGACCGGTGCATCTATGGCAAAACAACGTAAAGGCAAAATAGTTGAGCGCAAGAGTAAACGCATGCCAATTATCGCGTTCAACGGGATCGTTATTTTGATTCCAGCCGCGTACTTTTTAAATCAGTGGGCAAGTTTAGGAGAGTTCGACTCTGTGTTTTATGGTGTTCAGGTTTTAGAACTGATAGCTGGCGCGACCAACCTAACACTGATGTCTTTAAATATTATGGACGGCAGAAAGTTTCGTCCTAAAAAGGCGAAACAAGGCTAAGCTCATTGTGTTTAAGCAAACATATGAGCTTTATTGTCAGCAGCTTACCAAGTTTTATCTAAATCTTGAGCGTATAAGGAGATCGCTCGTTGGTACTCTTTGATCGCCTCGCTATTGGTCGTAGAAACCAACAACTCAAGTAGTAGAGACGTCGCCTCTTTGTGTCGACCTAAATTATACAGACACATCGCGTAGAAAGGCTGAACTTCAAGGGAATCAGGATACTCAACCATCGTCTGTTCAAAATAGCTTAAAGCCTCTGCATAAAGGCCTAGGCTTCGATAAGTGCTCGCCAAGCCGAACAACGCATCAAAACGCTCTACTGAAGAAAGTACGCCAGACAGAGACGATACATAGTGCTCAATCGCCTGTTGCTCTTTTCCTTGATTGTCGTAAGACCACGCAATCTGTAAATGAGCTTTCGCCGCATAGTTTTCATCAGTGAGTAGCGTTGCCAGTAAGTCACGCGACTCTTGGTACTTGGCGTCTTTTCGCAACTCGATGGCTTGTTTGATAATGGTGTCCATAACTCTCCCTGACGCTTAAGCGCTGTGCTATGCGTTCATTTCTTCGAACATCTGTTTGTAAGACTGAGTTTGCAGTGCCGATTCAGTCAACCCAAATTTATTGGCTAACAACTCAAGATCACTTTTATACACAGACAACTTAGATTCATCGTCCGTCATAATTGCAAATTCGGCAAAATCACCGATATCCGCAAGACAATCGACCGTGATATGGAATTCTCCAACAAAGTAGATACTGCGAGTTTTCTGCGCTTTTAGAATCACTTCGTAACCCAAGTTTTCAAGCATACTCTTGGCATTCGACGCATCGGTGATGTTTGTCGCTTCGCATCGGTCGGACTCTGGGCCTTTTACAATCCATAGCTTAATACCCGATGGTTCCATAGTGCGAATGCACAAGCTTTTGTTTTGAACCTGTAAGCTTCTGTCTGGGCTATCGAAATACCAATCGCACTCAAGATTATCTTGGAGCATCACTTCATGGGGAATAAGACTCAAAGTTTTCAAGAACTCAGACTTAGAACTAAGTCGATACTTAAGCTCTACTTCGTATTTACCTTGGAAATGGTCGTTAGTCATATACTAGCTCGGTGCAAAAACGGGATACTAGCACACCAACAGAACCTAAAATACAAACTGGCGCACAACACAAACTAAAGCAGTGCAACTATGTTCGACACGCTAACACACGCAGCCATTCTTCTTGGCTCATAGCGCATTTAGAAAGGTAGATATTGCGTTTTTGCATCGCACCTTTAGTGTAGGAAAGCTTAATAACAGACCCGATACCAAAAGGAAGAATACTTCCCTGAAGCTTAATATCGCAAGCGTAGCCATCGAAACAAACATGATTGTTCGAAATTTCTAAAGAGCGATTACGAAACTTCCACCACAACATTACGACTTTTAATACCGCTACAGAACTGAACATCAACCCGATAGTAGACAGTGATTGAGGGTTAACATCAAATAACAAATAAATATACACTAATAAGAACGCAGCGAGTGCGAACTCAAGCAGAGTATATTTAACAAAATTTAATCGGATACGGCCGTTCATAGGTTTCTCGTGATAATAAAGATTACTAAAGATGTGCAAATCGTCGTTTATATTGTTAGGTCGGCTTATAGGGCCACGGTAGCCTCAATCTCAATCCTTAAATCAGAATGAATCAATCTAGAAACTTGGACAAGAGAACAAGCTGGAAGATACTCTCCATAAAAGTCGAACAATAATTCTCGAAGACTGCCTAGTTCAGACATATCACAGATAAAGATCGTCAGCTTAATAAGATCACTGACTGCTCGCTGTTCATGCTCTAGTATTTGCTTGATCTGACTAAGTATCTCGTTCGTCTGCTCACCAATTCCTTGATCCTGTGAACTTGTGCCGTAAGCAGTCAAACCAGAGACATAGAGCGTACCGTTGTGCTTTGTCGCGTGAACATAAGGCCCAGCAATTGATGGCAAGCCTTGATAATTTATACGTTCAACCATTTCGTTTCCTTTATAGTCCAGTTAATTGCAGCTCCATTTCAACAAGCCTCTTCACTTCAGAAATTTTTGTAAAACCTTTTGATTGGTAAAGCTTAATCGCAGGGTTCTCACTGAATACACGCAGCACTAACTGATTCGATGCCTGACTGCTCGCATGTGCAATCGCTAAATCCAAACACTTAGAGCCAAAACCTTTACCTTGGTATTCGGCTAATATCTGTAAATCTCGAAGGAACGTGATGTCACTGGTATAACTAAAGCGGACAACACCAATACGCATATCACCTACATAAACTTCATAGTTATCTAACTCGTCCCAACTGCGTAAAAACTGCTCATGACCCCAAACGATCCCGCGCGTATCGTAGTAAGGCGCCATATTCGTTTTGGTGATCGATTCAGCGAACTTAGGGTCTGAACCTTTGACCAACTTTACTTCCATATTGTGTCCTTTGTTTTCAAGTTGCTTCCTAATACTGCATCAAAAAATGTTATAAGTATTGAATCAAGAACGTTAAGAGGATTTAAGGGGCATATCCGCATCTAAAGCCTTTTCCAACCACATTGAACTGATGTATTTGCCATTTTTCTTTGCATATTCATTGAACACACCAACTTCTCGAAAGCCAAAATGCTTATGTAGTGCGATCGATGCCTCATTGGGTAATGCCACACCGGAAAGAACGCGATGAACACCGAAATCAATGATTGATGCGAAGAGCTGAGAATACAACTTAGAGCCTATCCCTTTACCTTTTGCATCTTCAGCTAAATAAATTGTGACTTCGGCTGTATCTTCAAATGCTGATGTTGCTCTGTACGGTTGAGAGCATGCGAAACCAAGTAGCGAGTCGTTTTCGGTTGCGACATAAAGTTGATATTTACTATCACTCGAAAATTGAGAGAACCATTGCTGTCGATTTTCCAACGAAAACTTCTCTTCTTCAAAGCGCGCGTTAGTGTTCTCAATATAGAAATTGAAGATGCAAGTAATTGCGGCTATATCGGACAACTCTGCAGTTCTAATTTTCATTTAATACCCTTTCTGTTCTCACTGATTCGCGATTAGGACTTAGCATCGACCTTTTCTATAAACCAAGTTCCTTGGCACGGGCCATTGGTTAAGTGCCAACGGCCGTCAAATCTATTGCCACTGCCATGTGCGGAAAAACGATAATCCCATTGGCGATGTTTAGCATATAAACGTAAGTCGCCGCTTTCCGTAACCCAGCCCTCTAACGGTGTTTCGTTGTAGGTAAGCCTTAGAGTAGCCTTACCCTCACGAATGGTTCCGGTGATGGTTGTGCGTTCACACATATTATTGCCAGTGGTGTTAATGCGACGGCCTAGCCACTCGCCGTCGAAATCAGTAGATGGCACAAATTGCGGACTATCAGGAAGTTTAGGGAACGACTCGGAATTACTGGACCCGAACCACTGGAGTTCACGACCAACGAGGAAGAAGACGACAAAGCCGATTGATATCGCTATCACAAATCCCTTTTTCATTAGCCTCTTCCTAATCCGCTGACCTTAAGAAAAGAACACTAACATAATGAAAAGTAATAACTTACCATCAATTTAATTAATCTTGATATATTCCACAAATTGCATTCAAATGTTGAATATAGAGAAAGCGGCATCGTACAAAAATGCCGCGCATTGAGAATCAATTATGGGCAGTGCCGAAAGAGCTGCACAGAGAAGCCCTAACCTCCCAAGGCATTGCGCCAATACTGAACGGTTTTCTCCGACACCGAGCCTGTCTCGCTCGCCGCTGATACTAGAAACTCACATAAGCGAGTTGCGACTTCTTCATTACCTAACAAGTATAAACTGCGAATGGCTCGCGTTAGCCTCAATTGGTTATGGTCATGATTTTTAAGCCATACGTGATTTGCCGGGCTAAGTGGCAACGATGAAGATATTTCATTCCCGTTGCGCTGCATACCCCAAAACTCAAGCATCAGGTCAAGCACTCGTAGATGAGCAGTGCGAAGCTCTTCTGAGTTAGCAAAAGTCGCCCTATCTTCTTGAGTAACTAACGGTGCATGTTGATTAAACTTAGTCCCTTCATCAATTGGGAAAAACACTTGGATGTACTTATGGTCATGCTCCAACCAAAAATGATTGTAAGCCAATAACTGTTCTATATTTCGACCAAATTTATCCGGCGCTTCACCAGATATAAAGCGAGCAATCTCACTCATTTTAAAATCCTACTGACTATAAACCCCCACTTGTGGGCGAATGCATTATTACGCAGTAAGCCGTGAAAAGCCTAGTCCTTTACGTTGCAAGTACCGATCTGACTTAGAACTCCACATCCCACGCGTTAGGAATCACTTTTGAATAATTTCGACTTATTTTTCTAACAAAGGACGCTGATATTCTGCGACACATTTTAGCTCCGCTGCATGTTCAGGGAGTCGTTCGTGAAGAAAACACAATGCATCCGTTGGTCTTGGTCTGGCGTTGGCGTATGAGTTTTAGACTTAAGCCAGCAACCAGTGTGTTAATAACTGAGTACTAAAACCTGAACGCCTCAAAGAGATAGGTAATATAGGCACCGAAAGATTACATCTTTCAAAGACAAAACCCTTCAGAACGCGTCCTTCGGTGCATACAATTTCAAGCGACTGACATAGATAACTAGCGTAAGTCGCTAACATAAGAGACTAGCGTAAGCGTCTCAACACAACCTGCTGGTCGAGCTCATTCTGATAGTCCGTGTAATCAAGCCCTTGATCAAATATGTACTCAGTGACAAGAGTACGAATGCACTCAACCAATGTGCTTGCTTGCCAAGGCTTTTCAAAGTAACGGTCGATGCCAGCTGCATTAATCGCATTGATGGTATCAGTATGAGTGGCCTGCCCCGTAAGAAGAATTTTCTTTGTATTCGGAAAGCGACTGTCATGGAACACTTCAGTGAGTAACTCCACACCCGTTTTCCCTGGCATCACATGATCAGACACGATGACGGTAATGTGTTCGCCTTCTGCGTCAAGTTCATCAATGAGATCAAGCACTTCTTGCGCTGATTCACAATCTTCAATGTTCAGCCAACTCGCCAGCGGCTCTAAATCTTGTATCACTGCGCTCAGTACTTCTCTCTGGTCATCGACACAGATTAAATTAAGCTTCTCCATGTTCACCCTCTATTGGTAACTTGATTCTAAATACAGTTTTAGAAGCATCACTTTTCACAATGATACTTCCGCCATAACCTGCCACAATCCGCTTAACTACTGATAAACCCAAGCCCAATCCAAACGATAAACCACCTTTTTTAGTAGTGAAGTTGGGCTGAAATACCTTTCTACGAGTCGCCTCGTCTATCTCAGGGCCATTATTCGCGATCGTAACTAATATTCTTTTCTTACTTAATCTGGTTTGAATCTCTATTGCGGCATCGTCTGAATTCGACATCGCATCACAAGCGTTCTTTACAATGTTGACCCAAATCTGAACGAGCTCTGTTTTCGAACCTTTAAAAGACGGTAAATCCGCAGGGCTCAATCGCACAGACACTCTACGTAACTCACTTTGTAACAACGATAAGGCATGGTTAATGGAGTCGTTAATATCGACCGCTTCTTCGGTGTCGATATCAACTCTGCCAAGTTGTTTAACCGATTTTACGATGCCGACAGTGTGTCTAGATGCCAAACGTAAATCATGTAAATCACAGCCCATCTGCCAAAAACGAATCGCTTCTTCTGGATTTTTCAGCCAATGCTTTGAAATAACGTCTGTTGCAGATAAAGCATCAATTGGAATCGCCTTTGCAAGAGAGCGAGCAATGTTTTTGTCTAAACCATATTTTCTTTCAAATTGTCGCCCACGTGATCGTGCTTCTAACGATGACGTTTTCTGACCATGCATTAACCCAAAATCGAAAAATTGACTGGCTTCTGGATGCACTTCTTCAAGCAGATCCATGATGACCGTTTCAAGTCGGCCAGATTTACTATTTACTACACCAATAGCGTTGTTAAGTTCATGAGCAATCCCTGCAGCTAATTGACCCAAGGTCGTCATTTGCTCAGCAGTATGTAACTTCTCTAGCGCTTTTTGTTTCGCTATCGCTTCCAGGGTTGCGCGGCGTTGACGACGCGACAACTCATTGACAATCACAGGTGTGAACTGTGCGGTAAGAGGACCAAATTTACCTTCATCTTCTGCAGGCGTGTCTTTATCGATCCACGCTAACTCAACATCGGTTTTAGCAACAACCGTTGAAGATGCTGTCCAATTACCTGAGAAGAAGCTATGAACGCCTATAAAAGCCCCACTACCCGCGCTAAATACTCGCACTTGCGGTGTATTCGCATCGGAATAAAACCCTTCCAGTTCCCCACTCAACACATAATATAAACGAGTGTTTAACGCTGATTGTTCAATAATGGTGTTACCGGCACAGCACGTCACCCGACGTTCTGTGTGGTTAAAATAGCGTTCAATAAGTGCTTCTAACTTTTGTTGATACACGTATCGTTATCCTATGTGACCAATTGAATGTAGCAGCCACACCATAACAAAGCTCAATAGCACACCAACCACACCCAAAATAATACCGATTCTGGCCATTTGATTACTTTGCACATGACCAGTGGCATGAGCCAACGCATTCGGTGGCGTACTGATTGGCAGCGACATACCTAATGAAGCGGCAAAAGTCACAACCAGAATTAACGTTAACTCACCGCCTAGTGGCGTGAGTGAAGCCATAGACGAACCTAATGCAGCCATAATTGGCATTAACAAGTTAGCCGTTGCGGTATGAGACATAAAGTTTGCCATTACCAAACACAAGAACGCCGCTCCGAACAACACCACATAGGGTGAGTAAGCATCAAACGGAATACTGTGTACCACCAGCTTTGCTAAGCCAGTTTTATCGAGCGCTAAACCAAGCGCAATACCACCTGATACAAGCCACAATACGTCCCAAGAAATTTTCTTCAGGTCTTCTTTATTGATGATCCCAGTAAGAGAGAACACAGCAACAGGAATCAGAGCGACGGTATAAGAGTTCATACCATGGCTTGAACCCATTAACCAAAGAATGATGGTGAGCGCAAAAGTGACGTATACAGCAATGGCTTTGGGTGTTTTAAGGAATTTACCTTTGATGCTTAGTTCGATTTTCTTTTGGTCAGCTTTGTACATAAAGCCGATTAAAAACCACGCTAACGCCATCATAATAACGACAAACGGCACACCAAATGCCATCCATTCGCCGAACGTAATGAGGTTATCACCAACTAAATATTTAAGTGCGATAGCGTTCGGAGGGGTGCCGATCGGGGTACCAATGCCACCGATGTTAGCGGCAACAGGGATACAAAGCGCAAACGCTACACGACCGGGGTCTTTCGGACCAAACACAGCCAGTACCGGCGTTAAAATAGATAGCATCATTGCCGTTGTTGCCGTGTTAGACATAAACATCGAAAAGATACCAGTGATCAACATTAAGCCGAGCATCACAAACTTTGGGTCTTGTCCAAATGGCTTCAACAACACGCGAGCTAAGTTTACGTCTAATCGATACTTAGTGGCGGCCATCGCTAAGAAGAAACCACCCAAAAACAGCATGATGATTGGGCTAGCGAATGTCGCCATAATATCGCTGTATTTTAGCAGCTCACCAAAATGTTCCTCCCCATGCTCAAACCTTAAAAAGATCAGCCCTTTATCCGACAACATCAATAATTGCAGAACGATAATAACAACAGATGTCGCATAAATCGGGATAGGCTCGAACACCCAGCACAATGCCGCTAATAAAAAGATCGCGATAACGCGTTGTTGAATAATCGTGAGGCCTTCAAATGGAAACGCTGATAGCGGCATTACGAGGATAATGAAAGGAATTAAAATAGGGATAATGTATTTAATATAGGGGCGCATAGCACAAAAACTCTTCCTGAGATAACAACTACTTAGAAATTAGATTTAAAGTTCTAATTTGGATCCGACAACGAATTATCGAACTCTTGCCACTATCTCACTCTCGGCTAGATCAATGATTACGTGATCGCGATACCCCCAGTTTCGTTTCTGTGCGCTACCTCAATGTTTGTATGCCATTTATTGTTGAAATTAAATTCTGAGAAACAAAAGGCAAGCGTTCGCCTTTGCGTGGGAGATCCGTAAACTTCGGCGTTTGCACCATTGCAGAGTCATCACCTAAAACTCCAATCTCAGTTTGGTCTATCAGCTCACTCGTTTTAAGCCACACATTGTCGATTGTGCCGAAATAATCATTAAGGTGATTCGCAGCCAAATAAGCTTTTAGAGAATGAGGTTGATGGATGCTGGCACTGCTATAAAGTGCCTTTTCCAATAGTTGGTCGCTTGTCATGTTTCCTCCTTGAAACTGACGTTTGATGAGAGAATCAAGACTGCTCAACACCGAACGTCCAAATACGCATCATATGCTTATCGTAATGCACGGGAAAATGCCATGCATTACGATTCATTATTTAAGTGGCTTATTTGCTCAGGTTGTTCGGAAATACGTTAGTTTTTACTTCCGTAGCAAACTCATTTGCTGCGTCAAAGATAGTTTGGCTGCAATGAGCGTACTGTTTTGAAAATGGAGGCCATCGGTTACCAAGCCCGAGTGCATCATTGATCACTAATACCTGACCATCACAATCGGCACCAGCGCCAATCCCAATCGTAGGAATACTTACCTCTTGAGTAATCGATTCGCCAAGTGAAGAAGGTATGTGCTCAAGCACCAACATAAACGCACCCGCTTCTTGAATCGCTTTTGCTTCTTCGCTTACGGTTTGAGCATCTTCAGCAGATTGCCCTACTTTCTTGAAGTTTGTTGCCGTTTGCGGAGTTAACCCCGTGTGACCAACAACTGGGATATTGTTTGCGACAAGGTGGGCAATAACATCGAGTTTTGCACCTTCCAGTTTTATGCTGTCGGCACCAGCCTGCATCAGCCTTTTAGCGTTAACTAACGCTACTTCAGGAGAACGATCGGTTAAGTATGGGAGGTCACCAATAATGTGAGTATTTGGAGCACCGCGACGCACTGCCCCTACATGATATTCCATGTGCTCAATGGTCACATCTCGCGTACTGCTAAAGCCCATTTCAACCATGCCGACAGTATCACCAACAAGAATAATAGGTATCCCAGCAGATTCGATACTTGCAGCCACAGGGAATGTATAAGCGGTCAACATTGGAATACGTTGTTTCCCTTTCATTTCCATAAAAGAACTTGGAGTGTGTTTCATGTTCTTGCTCTCATAAAATCATGCGTTATTAAAGCACTGATACTATTAGTTTTAATTGAGCTATGGAAGAGAAAATATGGTGTTAGCTAAACGCCCACAAATTATGTTCAATTCAGAAAATACGTTGAGTTAGTGGGCGTTAAACTCACGAAGAGTAATGATTAAGAGGAATTGAGTTTTCGTCTATAAATCCGTAACCCAATCTCAAACTATGTGTAGTGGCTCAAATGCTTCTCTATAAACTCGATATCTGCACGATAAAAATCACCAAGAGGTATCGCTGAGGGTTCTAGCCAATAAAAAGTTTGCTGTCTTTCTGCGTCGACCATTTTCGGTTCATTATTTAGATCTGCACGCAAAACGACGTAATGAATCTCACCACCGAAGTTGTTCAGAGCTTGATGAGTACCGAGAAGTTGTAAATCTTTAAGACCCGTTTCTTCCCACAACTCTCTAATTGCAGCTTGGCTACCCGACTCACCCGGATCAACTGAACCTCCAGGGAACTCAAATACCATACCTTGGCGATGTCTAAAACGCTTTTGGATTAAGACTTTCCCTTCTGTTACAACCACGGCCATAGCAATATTTTTCATGGGAACTTCCTTGTTGATTGATCTAATGTTCGTGAACAAGTTTTCGAATATGGCAGAAAACCCAGCACCATATCAGAACCAGCCAAATACACTTCGCTACTCACCTCTACCAAAGCAGAACAAAGGAGCCGTGGTTACTCGCGACCAATGAGATCGCACTCCGTCACAATAGAACTTGCTGTACTGAGCGATTAGATATCCTACTTCTAATTGCGTTACTCACTGAAATCTTGATGTAGTGGAACTGCCTAATTGCAATACAAGCCAACAGCATTAAACACCGCCGAGTTCTATCCATACCTCGTCTTGAGAGAGGTGTTCGAAACCATCGGCGATATCAAATTAACGAATCCCAATATCAATGGGGAATATTAGAATATCAAAAGCTCACATACAACGCAGGACTAGGGAAATTATGAGCGGATCCGCCAGCACCTTGTTAAGTTGTAATTAATCAGCATCATAATCACTGAAATAAATAAAAAATGCCAAAGGTTAGTTACCAATTTAAGCTATTTGTTAGCAGTACGTTCACTCATCTTTCGATTTCGAGAACCGACGTTCTAAATGTTGACATAAGCCATCAATATCAGGAAAAACCGTAGAATAATTAATACCCATAAGTATTAAAGATCTCCTTAATCCAGCAAAAGAGCACGCAGGAATTTCAATTTTAATCAATTTATCTTTGAACTGCCTGTGATTTTCAAACTTAACGATACCTTTACCACCACTGTTTATTTTGTGAATAGTAAAGGCTCCCGATTGGGCTGATATGCGTTTGGACACAACTCTAGATCTAAATATTTTAGTGACTTTGTTAGAAAGAGGATCATCTTGAAGTTGTGTATCTCTGAAGTCTGATGTGGTTGGGTTGAGGACCCACACAACTCCGCTTTCTTTCACTTTCGGCTCTTTTTGTACTGCAAACCATAAAGCAATTAACGCACTATAAGTCCAATCTAACAACCTAGTAGGTAAACCATGATGCTGAGCTAAAGCAAGAAGATCCCAATTATTTTCCGGTTGGAACTCAGCTAATGGCAAGCATGCCCGCCTAAATTCATCAAGCATAAGTCGCTCGACGTTTTTAATATCCCCATTTAAATCGAGCCGTGCCAGTTTGGGAAGCAAACTGTAGTCTTGCCGTTGACCTCTAAACAAGAGTTCAGTGTTATTACCTAAATTTTCAGACCTAAGTTTAAGACTTTCAACATAATCTATATACTCAGACAGATTATTTATTTTCTTATGTTCCGTTTTATCTTTCAATGCACATTCCTAATACTTTTAACGTCTTGTTAAGAGGCAAAAATTTGTTGTCTAAAAAATAAAGAAAAAGGAGTAAAAGTTAATTGTTTTTTCTTCTAAAGTAAATTTTTATACTTCGCTTTCATCAGAGGTAGCAGGCGGATCTATTCTTTCTTTAGGGACACCACATATAGTTACCTTGAAACCTTTTTGAGTCAGGTTCTCGAAAGCTTTTACTAAGTTTATTTTACTAAAGAATGGTAGCGCTGATTTTACTGCCGAGTTATCATCTCCTAATACAAGATATACGACCTCATAATCTGAGCTACTAATCCCATCCAATGGAACTAACGAATCTAAGTCAGAACGAATACTTCTTAGCTTTACTCTTGCTTTTTTTCTGAACTCTTTATCTGAAATTGTTACTTCAGCAGCTACATAACCTTGTGCAAATAAGTGGCTTAGGCCAGATGAACCGCCTTTTTTGTGTTTGACATGAATTAGTTGCTTATCGTCTGTCATTAAATCGCAAAGTTCGATTGCTGATGTTGTCGTTCTACTTTTTATCAACTTCTTGTCGAGTAAATGGTATGATTTTAATATTGAAGCTCGCTCATTATAATCACCCTCAGATTCAATTTTTTCTTTGTCTTCATCAGTCCAATTATGAACCGTCGGAAACTCTAAGTCTGATATTGGAATTAGGGAAAGTGCACGATCTAGCTCAACAACGAAATCATTATCAATTTCAAACCAATCTCCAGAAAAGAGAATGAAAGTTTTATTCGCATCAGAATGTTCAAAGTATAAACTCTTGTATAATGAGTGTTGAACTTCATTTGAATCTAGATCGTAAATGAACAACTTATGGCTCTTCAGTGTGCTTAATGTAATTGAATCATTACCAAGGCTATTTAAGTAATCCTCAATTATCAAGTCAGGATAAATCGTACCTTTAGAACGAGTAAAGCTAAAACCAGATATATTGTCCCAAGAAACCACTTCAGGCGCAGTGATAGCTAAGTTTGTTGCATTTTTGGCGTCAACTGCATTCCTTAAAATCTGATCAAGCTCGTTCTTTTTAGTATCACTTTTCAATCTTCGAATATTGTCCACCCATGAGAATTGTTCCTTGTAAGACTCTTGTGTGTAATAAGAAATTAAAGATTGAGATGTTTCAATCAAATCATCAAACTCAATATACGCACCAAATGAATAAACATAATCACCACCAGAAATAGATTGAAAAGAAATACCCGCTTTAGCATTACCAGTTACTGCCCTCAATATATCTTTGGATACATCGATACCAAAAACATCTACAGAAGAACTTCTAACTGCCTGCGTTCTTTTTTGAACAGCAGAACGATCGACAGTAAAAATATCAACGCTCTTTAAACTATCATGCCTCAAGGTATTTAAAGCTGTTCTTATACCAAGGTCAGGTAAAAAATGATCTTGGTCTAACATAAATCGCCCATAGCCAAATGTATATGCTACCACTCGGTCATTAACTTCTATTAATAGAACCGCTGAACTTGACCTATTTGATAAATCTAAATGCCCAGTAATACCCGTATTAATAAATGGTGTCCAAGTAGGTTGTTTTTCTTCTGGTTCTTTTACATATAGCGACCAGACAAATATTCACTTCCATTTAAGTCAAAACTTTGATAAGTTCTGGAAGATAGGAAAGTTTCAAGACCATCATATTCAATATCAGGTTTTGAGAGAAAAGCTTTAAGACTTACATATGGTTTTTCAACACTCAATTTAGATTCCTCTAACATTAAAATATATATTAATTAGAAGCATAACGCCTTGTTAATAGGCAATAAATAGTTAACTAAAATTAGCAATAAAATAGCAAGAGCCAACTTTTTGTTCCTTGCCATTTTAAACGAATTATTACGTAGACTTACGCACAATTACACCTTGTTTTTCAACTTGTTCAATTACATATTTTTTGAACTCTTCATTTTTATTTACTTGGCAAATTGAAACTAATTCCTTACCCACTTGAGTGAATAGAACTTTACCTATAGATAATTCATTATCATTATCTTTTTTGAATTCTAGTACCGTAGGCTCCCCAAAATAAAAAATACCAACCACCTTTGGTAACCTGCTATTTCTATAACCTGACATTGATTCAAAAGATATTAACCCGATATTGTCCAGATGTTTAAGGCTTGCAAACGTAATACCTTGTTTAGTATATATTTCGTTTGATGGATCAAATATTAATGGAATAGGTCCTGCGACCATCCATGTAAATTGGCAAAACTTAGTAAAAAGTTCAGCGTCTTTTTTATCCATAGAGCTGATAAAATCTACCGTTCGTTTAGAGTAAGTACCAGGTTTTGTAGCTTCACTTGACAATAAACTAGACCAAAGTGATTGCATTTGCTCATCTGATACTTTTTCACACTTATCAAAGAAATGTGAGACCCAATCTTCTTCAAGTCCCTCAACATCAGCTTCATCACTTAATTGTTTAGCTGCCTGAGCTGTAATATCTTCTATGTTTTGTTGCTTTTTAGCTTCTTGATATACTAAACGATCAATTCCACGTTGTTGAATGTCACTTAGCTCAATACTAGCAAGTACTTTGATTTTTTCAGCTTCTACTTCAGCAGCGGCTTGCTTTTTTATCCTTCTCGGTTCGTACAATACACCCACAGCATTTGATACTTTTTCTATCAATATAGCTGCAGGCTTTGCTAAATCGCCAAGGTTTATAATTGAGTTTCCATCTGTCATTACACCATACTCCTGAAGCTACTTAACGGCTATCATCCAGAACATTTCTGTATCTAAATACCGATTTTCTGTCTGACTTCTTATACAGCCTATTTTAAGCGACACCGTTCTTTCATAACAATGATTTATCGTTCTTAGTTTGTGATTGAACAAGAAAATGTAGATCTTTTTCTGTCTAACAAGATCAAATGTAGAAAAGATGAGTTCTGTATTTAGTGGTATTGTTAAAACAAGTTTACTATTGATAATAAAGACAATATTACACTTCCAAAAACTCGGTTACTTACTCATTTGTAATTAAGATAAAAACAGAAAAATATCGAGATTAACTTAAAGAAATTTATTCTATCAATTCAAACAAAACGGATTTTAATAAATCACGCCCTATCATACGTTTACGATAAATAACAAACTTATTTTTTATAAAAACAATTTGATCAATAAGAATTTTTGTAAAATTTGAATTACATACTCTAAAATTTAATCTCTAATAAAAACTTGTCATAAGCCGAAATGCTCTTCCAATCTTGATTCGCAACACATGGCATTAGCGTGTTGCATATAGACTTCCTATAGAGCCGTTGGGAAGAAGGAGTTTATATTAAAATCAGGAACGAAAAATGAACCAACAACGTCAACTAAGCTGGAAAATAGCAGCCATTCTAGGTACGTCTTTCGGCTTTACTGCACACGCTGCAGAAATGGTCAGAGTCGATAACGATACACTGCTACAACAAAGCCTCGTCGCGCAGTCGAAGAGTGTTGCCCCACTAGAATTAGGTTTTTCTGAAGTAAAACGGGTGGTATTGCCCAATGGGAAAACGAAAGTCCGCTATCAGCAAACTCACCTAGGTTTACCCGTCTTTGATACCTCCGTTGTCGCCACCCTTTCCAAAAACCAACCCACTCAGGTATTTGGCTCAATGGCACAAGGGATCAGTGGAGACTTATCCAGCATCGCGCCAAAACTGAATCAGGAACAAGCGATTGAAGCTGCGATCTCCTCTCACCGCACGTTTACTGTCGGCAAAAAGTCGATTGAAAACAAAAATGCAAAACTCATGGTGAGATTGGACGAGAACCAAACCGCGCAAGTGGTGTATCTGGTCGATTTCTTTATCGCTTCCTCTTATCCAGAGCGCCCTTTTTATTTTATTGATGCCATGACTGGCGAGGTAATCCAAAAATGGAATGGATTAAACCACGCTAAATCGTCTGGTACTGGCCCCGGTGGTAACCTCAAAACCACTCGATATGAATATGGCAGTGACTTCCCTAGCTTTCCCATCGACAAAACAGGCACCACGTGTAAGTTAGAAAACGATTCAGTTAAGACGGTCAACTTGAACCACGGAACATCTGGCAGCACCGCCTACAGCTACAACTGTGCCGACGGAACTAACTACACCGATCATAAATACATTAACGGTGCTTACTCGCCTCTTAACGATGCGCACTACTTCGGTAATGTCGTGTTTGATATGTACAAAGAGTGGATGAATACCTCGCCGTTAACTTTCCAGCTGACGATGCGTGTTCACTACAGCTCGAATTACGAGAATGCGTTTTGGAACGGTTCATCAATGACCTTTGGCGATGGTGGCAGCACTTTTTATCCATTGGTCGATATTAACGTGAGTGCTCACGAAGTCAGCCACGGATTCACAGAGCAGAACTCGGGGCTTGTTTACAGAAACATGTCGGGTGGTATTAACGAAGCCTTCTCCGATATTGCGGGCGAAGCGGCTGAATACTATTTGCGTGGCAATGTGGATTGGATTGTGGGTAGCGATATATTCAAATCAGAAGGTGGTTTGCGTTACTTTGATCAACCATCAAAAGATGGTCGCTCGATTGATCATGCCTCTGAATACTACGACGGTCTGAACGTTCACTTATCTAGCGGTGTTTATAACCGCGCCTTTTACCTTTTAGCGAACAAGTCTGGCTGGGATGTGCGTAAGGGTTTTGAGATCTTCACGGTCGCCAACCAACTGTATTGGACGGCAAACAGTACCTTTGATGCTGGTGCATGTGGTGTAGCCAAAGCGGCTGCAGATATGGGTTATACGGTTGCCGACGTGGAAGATGCGTTTAATAGTGTTGGCGTCAACGCAAGCTGCGGCCCCACGGTTCCAGGTGACGATGTACTCACCAAAGGGACACCTATCTCGAACCTGAGTGGTAACAAATACTCTGAAAGCTTCTACACATTCTCCGTAGATTCTGCATCCAACGTTACGGTCGCAATATCTGGTGGAGCTGGCGATGCAGACCTATATGTTAAAGCAGGCAGTAAACCAAGCACCTCAAGCTATGATTGTCGCCCTTATCGTACCGGTAATAATGAGCAATGCAGTGTCAGCGCTCAGCCGGGCGTCACCTATCACGTGTTACTTCGCGGGTACACAAATTACTCTGGAGTGACCTTGCGCCTAGATTAAGCCTACACACCTCGAACGCTGATAAATTGCTAATTGCTTATAGGCTGCTATACAAAAACCTCTGATTACGCTAAGCGTGAACAGAGGTTTTTATTTAGGGTCTTTTGTTTATTACGAAGCTGTTGCGAAGACATTGAGCATTGGAGATTCAATTACCGACCTTCAATGACACACTCTACCCAACTTAGCTTGTCATGCTTACATGAAATCAACTATTTGCGGGGTAAAGTTTAGTCGGACCAAGGAACATAGATTGCTCGCTCGGAGCCAGAACTTGCGGTAAGCCATTGGACTTTTCTGTGCTTCTTACGTAGGTACAATGTACTTCTAATACAGGTACATTGGCTGCGCCTGAGTAGGCTGTTTTTTTGACTATACGGTCTACAGATAGTTGAGCTGAAGGTGGTAATAAAAACTCGGCTTGAACAGCAATGGCTGAATCATTGCTCTTAAACCCCATAAGCTTTGCCATGTTCTCAAACCCTTGCTTCATTTTATTTCTACGACGATGTTCAAAATATAGAGTCTTACTCTTTTCGATTACATCGTTAACGTATTTCTTTTCATAGCTCGCAACGCTATTAATAGAGGGATCATTTAAGTTCAGAAGCCTAACGGCAGTTTCATCTAAGCGATTAGCAAGGTTGGTACTATTGTAACCACTAAAGGCACTAATATTGACACCTTGAGCCCGACGAATAACAAAATTCAGAATTCCCTCTGTATTTTTGTAAACGGGAAAACAAGCTCCTTCGATAAAACCTTTATGAAAACTACAGGACAAATAACGGCTACTTTTAATGGTTCCGACTGGCCCTTTGGGATTAGCACCGTTGACGATGTCATCCGCATACTTCCACCAAGCTGAATTCTGCGGGTTTGGTATCGTAATTTGACGGTACACAGGAACATCGACATGTGACGTTGAGTGTTGTCTCCACTTTTTGTAAGAATTCCAGACGTCAACCGCACGGGTATCAAGTGCTTTCCCCTTGGTTGTGTACCCAGTCATTCCGGTATTAAGCGCGCTAGAATTAAACGTATAGTAAGAAAGTGCGGTAACCATTTCCATTTGTTCTACCAATGCTTGAGCTTCGGGAGCAGTGACTTTCGATCTAATGCTGTCAGGTAGAGCCCAGTTGTGCCGCATACTTTGCGCCACTTTGAATTGGTTAACAAAGCCTCTCATCATATTTATCCAATCCATTGGATTTCCATTCTGACGGCAATGTGCTCCATATGAGGTCTGAGTGATTTGTAACGCCATTTGGTGCAACGCATCTAGACACTCTTTTTCCACTGCTTCATTGATTT
Organism: Vibrio sp. Makdt; assembly: GCF_027587015.1. Lineage (NCBI taxonomy): Bacteria > Pseudomonadati > Pseudomonadota > Gammaproteobacteria > Vibrionales > Vibrionaceae > Vibrio > Vibrio sp. Makdt. The sequence goes on along the minus strand of NZ_JAPPTH010000019.1, from coordinate 297 downwards.
TTAAGTACTTTAGTCGCTTTTCTAAATTGCCGACTCCGACAGACCTTAATTGTTCATAACGATATTCATCGTAACCACCAATTTCCATTCTAATTCCTTTATCTAATGGGTGCGTGAATGTGTGAGTACCTTCTCACTTAGTACACCTCAATAAAGGTTTGAGTGAAACTAAGATTGAAAGTTAAACCTCTTCAGGACAAAACGTAGATTAAGTACCATAACTTAACAATACCCTTACCTTCATTTAAACAAGACATTTATTTTAATCCAACTGAGATCTAATACTTCAGTTATTTT
>NZ_JAPPTH010000018.1:0-111299 GCF_027587015.1 Vibrio sp. Makdt | reverse complement strand
TGTTTCTTTCTCTGGCGGTCTTGCTGGTGAGCTAGGCATTCAAGCGGGTAAAGACGTAACCGTTGATACTATCGACGTAACGTCTGTTGGCGGCGCACAAGAGTCTGTAGCAGTAATCGATGCAGCACTTAAGTACGTAGACAGCCACCGTGCAGAGCTAGGTGCTTTCCAAAACCGTTTTGACCACGCTATCAGCAACTTAGACAACATTAACGAGAACGTTAACGCATCTAAGAGCCGTATTAAAGATACCGATTTCGCGAAAGAAACGACTCAGATGACTAAGTCTCAGATCCTTTCTCAAGCTTCAAGCTCGATTCTTGCTCAAGCGAAGCAAGCGCCGAACTCGGCACTTAGCCTACTAGGTTAATCGATTAAAAAGCCACGTTGACTATAAGCGTTGTTGAGACAAAGCGTTAACGTAAGGCCTCCACAAATTAGCTCGTGGTGAGAGATGAGCGCTAAACAAACCCAGCTTCGGCTGGGTTTTTGCTTTTCTGTGAATGGCAAAAGTGTGCTTTCAAGGTTCCAATTAGGGTTGTGGGTACCAAGCGAGATTCCCTATCACGGGCGTCCCTCCCTGTAGGGAATGACGGGAATTGGACGATGATGATCTTATTGCTTTGTAAAATGAGTACGATTGGTTTGAGCAAGTAATGGCTCAGTAAAAAAAAGGATTTTAACGTTATTCCAGAACCGAGTAGAACTAGGAATTAGGAGTTTCGCTTTTGAAAGAGAGGTTGGTATTTCAGGCTTCTTTTTCGGATTCGTGAAGCTTTCATAAGTTAGTTGAGAACTAACCGCCATTCCAGAATTGAGTAGAACGAGATTTAAGGGAACTGTTTCTTAAGAGGAGACTCTTTCGAAATTAGGAAGGTAAAGGTACTTATCTGTACATCAGCTCAACTGAACTTCCGTCATCCCAGAATCGAGTCGAGCGAGATATCAGGGATCTATATTCGTGAAAGGGTGCTGCAAAAGAGGGGGATTTCGCTGTCAGAGAGGGGGAGAGTAATTAGTCACCTAACATGCGAATATAACAGGCACAAAAAACGCCACCCTTAGGCAGCGTTTTATTAAAGCAGATAAGTAATCGAAATTACTTAGTTACTTTAAGAACTGGAGTTTCACCAACAGTTACAGAACCAGAAAGCTTGTTCAGCTCTTTGATTTCGTCCATGTTAGAGATAACAACTGGAGTAAGCGTAGATTTCGCTTTCTCTTCTAGAAGCGCTAGGTCGAAAGTGATGATAGTGTCACCAGCTTTAACAGATTGACCTTCTTCAGCTACACGAGTGAAGCCTTCGCCTTTAAGTTCAACAGTATCGATACCGAAGTGAACGAAAAGCTCAACACCGTCGTCAGACTCGATAGAGAATGCGTGGTTAGTTTCGAAGATCTTACCGATAGTACCGTTAACTGGAGCTACCATTTTGTCGCCAGCTGGTTTGATCGCGATGCCGTCACCAACGATTTTCTCAGCGAAAACTACATCTGGCACATCTTCGATGTTTACGATTTCACCAGAAAGAGGTGCGATGATTTCGATTGCACCAGCATCAGCGCTGTCATCAGATACAAGCTTTTTCAGTTTGTCAAACAGACCCATTGTGTCATGCTCCTAACGTTTAGTTTTATTCTGTAGAATATACTATACCAATCTAACAAATTAGACGACTATTTTTAGCCGTCTAACTTTATTAAGAATTTGGCGATTACTGAGATTTCTCAGCGATGAATTTTTCTACGCAAGCTTCAATTTCAGCAGCTGTAGGTAGAGATAGTGCTTCGTCAGCCATAGCTTTAACTTCAGCGAAGTTAGAGTTACGGATTACTTTCTTAACTTTAGGGATAGAGATGCCGCTCATAGAGAACTCATCTAGGCCCATACCAAGAAGAAGAAGTGTTGCACGCTCATCACCAGCAAGCTCACCACACATACCAGTCCACTTACCTTCAGCGTGTGATGCGTCGATCACTTGCTTGATTACTGTAAGAACAGCAGGAGATAGCGGGTTGTATAGGTGAGAAATCATTTCGTTACCACGGTCTACTGCAAGAGTGTATTGCGTTAGGTCGTTAGTACCGATAGAGAAGAAAGATACTTCTTTCGCTAGGTGGTGTGCGATTGCAGCAGCTGCTGGAGTCTCAACCATTACGCCGATTTCGATGTCTTCATCGAAAGCTAGGCCTTCAGCGCGAAGTTCAGCTTTGTACTCTTCGATTGCTTTCTTCAGTTCACGGATCTCTTCAACAGAAATGATCATTGGGAACATGATGCGTAGTTTACCGTGTGCAGATGCACGTAGGATACCACGTAGTTGGTCACGTAGGATTTCACGACGATCCAAGCTGATACGTACTGCACGCCAGCCTAGGAATGGGTTCATCTCTTGTGGAAGATCCATGTATGGTAGATCTTTATCGCCACCGATATCCATAGTACGGATGATCACTGACTCACCGTTCATTGCTTCAGCTACTTCTTTGTAAGCAACGTATTGCTCCTCTTCAGTAGGAAGCGCGTCACGGTCCATGAATAGGAATTCAGTACGGTACAGACCAACGCCTTCACCGCCATTACGCAGGATACCGTCACAGTCTTTTACTGTACCGATGTTGCCGCAAACTTCTACACGGTGACCGTCTAGAGTTTCAGCATGCAAATCTTTTAGTTTTGCTAGTTCAGCCGCTTCTGCTTCGAAATCTGCTTTGATTTTCTTAGCTTCTGCTAGTTCAGCTTCAGAAGGGTTGATGATGATCTTGTTGTTCATCGCGTCTAGCACAAGCATGTCGCCGTTCTTAACTTGCTTAGTGATATCGTTAGTACCAACGATAGCTGGAAGCTCAAGAGAACGTGCCATGATTGAAGTATGAGATGTACGACCGCCGATGTCACAAGCGAAACCAAGAACGTAGTCTAGGTTGATTTGTGCAGTTTCAGATGGCGTTAGGTCGTAAGCTACTAGGATAACCTCTTCACTGATGTCTGATAGAGACACAATGTTGATGCCTAGAGCATTTTTAACGAAACGAGTACCGATATCGCGGATATCAGTTGCACGTTCTTTTAGGTACTCATCATCAAGAGATTCAAGCGCACAAGCTTGCTCTTCGATCACAGTGTGGATCGCGTTGTCTGCGTGCATTTTTTCTTTCTTGATGAGTGCTAAAATCTCTTCTTCTAGCTCTTCATCTTCAAGCAGCATGATGTGGCCTTCAAAGATTGCTTCTTTTTCTTCGCCAAAAGTTTCAAGTGCTTTTTGCTTAACAACTTCAAGTTGTTGAGAAGATTTGTTACGAGCGTCAAAGAAACGCTGTACTTCTGCTTCAACTTGGTCGTCAGAGATAGATTGAGTGTTTAGGACAATTTCATCTTCTTGAAGTAGTAGTGCTTTACCGAAAGCAATACCAGGAGATGCTAGGATGCCTGAAATCATAGCCTTACCTTAGTTGTTCAACTGTAAACGGGAGAGTGTGTGACTTTAAGTCGTCGACTAATGTCGCGCTTATTCCTATCTATTTCGAACAAAGCCACTTTGCTATGCAAAATGGCTTTGAAAGAAGGAGACCGTATTAGTGTAGTTGATCCATAAGAGCAACTAGGTGGTCAACTGCTTGCTGAGCTTGAGGACCTTCAGCTGAAATAGTTACGTTAGTACCTTTTACTAGGCCTAAAGTTTGTAGTTTGAACAGGCTTTTCGCGCTAGCGCTTTTGCCGTTAGAAGTCACTGTGATGTCAGCGTCGAAAGATTTTGCTTCTTTAACGAACTGTGCAGCTGGACGAGTGTGAAGACCGTTTTCTGCTGTGATTTCTACTTGCTTCTCGTACATTTTATATACCCCAATTAATTTATTTTTTGTAAGTTTGTAACCAGTTTAGCTTAACTGCTTTAGCCCAAATGCGCTAGAGGCTAGTACGCCATGTTCGTGTTAGAACTTAGACTGGTTATAAATTTTTATCCAGCCATGGTCATCTTTTGTTGAGGACTCACGACCTTCAGAATCTGTTTATTGCTTCTTTTATTTTGAAGCGAAAAATAAAACAGACCCGATATTACCAAAGGTGGGGCAGGGATCAACAAAAAAGCCCCTAAACGGGGCTTTTTTGGACGAAAAATTGATTTGACCACATATTATTGTTGGTTCTCTTTTTCCGTAAAGATACCTGCAAATAGCGCTGTACTTAGGTAACGCTCACCAGAGCTTGGAAGTACAGTGACAATGGTTTTTCCTGCAAATTCAGGTAGTTCAGCGATTCTGTTCGCGGCTACTACTGCTGCACCTGAAGAGATACCTGCAAGAATACCTTCTTCTTTCATTAGTCGTTGAGCCATTTCAATTGCTTCTTCAGAAGTTACTGACTCGACGCGGTCGATAAGTTCTAAATCTAAGTTTCCAGGGATGAAACCGGCACCGATACCTTGGATTTTGTGCGGAGCTGGTTTGATTTCTTCACCTGCAAGTGCCTGTGCGATTACTGGAGATTCTGCTGGCTCTACAGCGACAGAAGTGATGGCTTTGCCTTTTTCACCTTTAATGTAACGACTTGTACCAGTGATAGTACCGCCTGTACCTACGCCAGCTACAAACACGTCAATCTCGCCGTCTGTTGCTTCCCAGATCTCAGGACCTGTTGTTTGTTCGTGAATCTGTGGGTTAGCTGGGTTGTTGAACTGTTGTAGTAGTAGGTATTTGTCTGGATCTGAAGCAACAATCTCTTCTGCTTTAGCAATCGCGCCATTCATGCCTTTTGGTGCTTCAGTTAGCACTAGGTTTGCGCCAAGCGCTTTAAGCAGCTTACGACGCTCTAAGCTCATTGACTCAGGCATAGTTAGTGTAAGTTTGTAACCACGCGCTGCAGCTACGAATGCGAGTGCAACACCTGTATTACCACTGGTTGGTTCAACAAGCTCGATGCCTGGCTTAAGGGTACCTGCTTTCTCTGCTTCCCAGATCATGTTCGAACCGATACGACACTTAACACTGAAGCTTGGGTTACGAGCTTCGATCTTAGCTAGGACGTTACCTTTGCTTACTTTGTTTAGGCGGACTAGAGGTGTATTACCAATCGTTAGGGTGTTGTCTTCGTAGATCTTGCTCATGCGATATTCCTTCATTTAATGACAGAACTAAACGTAGTATATCAATCAATTTACCGTCTAGTGTCTTTCGATGTTTGTTCAGCTTGAATTTAGATTAAACAAGTTGAAAAAAAGGTAAAAGGATTAAAAAGTTATATCATATAGATATGTAGCAGAATTGACGCCTATCTTTATTGAAATCAGAACTTCAAAAAGATAGGCGAAACTAGGAAGTGTAGGCAGGGGTAGATACAAGAACTATAGACGAGAGCGTAGAGCTTGGTCTTTAAACTCAGCAACCCACATCGCGGTTGCACCACATACGGCTACGGGCATTACAATCAGGTTTAAAATTGGAATAGTAGTGAACACGGAAACAAGCGCGCCGAAGCTATAGCTCTTGCCTTGTTTTTGTTTCAAACTATTTCTCATGTCATCAAATTTGATTTTATGGTTATCGAATGGGTAGTCGGCGTATTGAATCGCTAACATCCACGCGGTGAAGATGAACCATAAAAACGGTGCAACGGTTTGTCCTAGTGCTGGAATTAACAAAAGTAGGAATAAACCGATCGCTTTTGGCAGAACGTAGACAAGCTTGCGCCATTCTCTTGCTAAAATACGCGGTGTGTCTTTAAGAACATCAAGTAGGCCATCATCATTGACTTTCTTGCCGCTAAGTAGCTCTTCGACTTTTTCAGAGAGCAAACCGTTAAAAGGAGCTGCAATGAAATTGGCAAGGGTGCTAAAGAAATATGAAAACGTTGCTAAGACAGTTAACCCCAATAGTGGCCATAAGATATAGGACAACCATGACAAGAAGCTTGGTAAACCTTCCATCCAGCCTTCAATCCAAGTGTTTAAGTTAGAGAAGATATAAAACAACGCACCACCAACCAGCAGGACGTTAGCGATAAGAGGAAGTAGCACAAATTTACGAATGCTCGGTGACAACGCGATTTTTATTCCGAAAACAAAATAGCCAAAGCCGGAGCGGGGAACAGATTCAATAGTCATATTTAATTAAGGTCACATGTGAATTTGGTTAAATAGCAAACACGTCTAGTGTACTCGACCGAAATTAAGAAAAAAAGCGTGGTGAAAATCACACCATCTAAGGAACTAATTGTATTAAGTTGTTCTAAAACAGTGGCTACTTTTGATAGAGTAGTGAGATTGGTCAAATTAACCCAACTTAGTGACAGCGTTTTGCCGCTAGTTGACTAAGAAAGCTGAGAGCGAAAAATGCAGGAATTGCGATTTGTACTCATTATTGTTGGCGCACTAGCTATCGCCGCATTATTGTTCCACGGATTGTGGACGAGTAAAAAAGAAGGGAAAGCAAAGTTTGGAGATAAGCCACTTGGCAAGCTAGATAATGATAGCTTAGACGATGCTGAAACCATCCCAAACCGTTCATTCGCCCCAGAAGATGATTTTGAAATAATCCGAAAAGAGCGTAAAGAGCCGGATTTTGCGGTATCGCCATCTGCGACTGATCCGCTGATCGATTCAGATCCGCTTACAGCACCACAATCAAAAGAAGAGCAACAAGACGATATCGAGTTGAATGATTTGCCTTCTTTCAGTGTTGAAGACCCTATCAAGGTTGATAGCGAACCGGAAGATGCTGAACAAGCGGTAGAACCAGAGGTTCCTAGCTTCGAACTGACCGACGAGCAAAAAGAGAGCCATGCAGGTTTTAAAGAGCAGTACGGTTCTTTTGAAGAAGTTGCAGCTGAACAAGTTGAAGAGCCTGTAGTCGCAAGTGAGCCAATGGCTTCACAACAAACTTTTACTGCAAGTGAACCATTCGCAGCAAAAGAGAGTGTTGCTCCACAAGCAGCAGCTCCTGTTGAAGAAACAAAGCAAGATGAAGAGTTAGGCTTAGAGGTGATTGTCCTTAATGTTCACTGTGCTGGAGAGATCCCATTTGTTGGTACTGAACTTTTCCGCAGCATGGAGAACAATGGCTTAACTTACGGTGAGATGTCTATTTACCACTGCTTTGCACAATCAGCTGATGAGCCTAAGGTTATCTTCAGTGTCGCAAATATGATGCAGCCTGGTACTTTAGAGCATGATGATCCAGCTGACTTTACGACTAAAGGTATTTCGTTCTTCATGACATTGCCATGCTATGGTCAAGCTGATCAAAACTTCAATGTGATGTTGAGTGCGGCACAGAAGATTGCTGATGATATGGGCGGAAACGTTTTGGATGAATCACGCAACCTAATGACACCAAACCGTTTATCAGACTATCGCAAACAGATTAGAGACTTCATGTCGGCAGCGAATGCTTAGCCATATTGTTTAGCCTAGTAAATAATCTATATTTATAGAAAAGGGCTCCTAAGGGAGCCCTTTTTGATATTTCAATCACGACAGAGAATGATATGAAAGAATCGATTCAAGTGACCTTAGAGCAGTTAAGAGAAACTCTGCTCTATCATGCCGTTCGTTATTACGTAGAAGATAGCCCAGAGATCCCTGATGTTGAGTACGATCGATTAATGCAACAGTTGCTAAAGATCGAAGAAGAGAACCCAGAGCTCGTAACGGTTGACTCACCGAGCCAACGTGTTGGTGGTCAGCCACTAGATGGCTTCACACAAGTGGCTCACGAGATCCCAATGCTTTCTTTGGATAATGCATTCTCTGATGAAGACTTAGATGCGTTCAATAAGCGTATGTCCGATAGGGCGCCAACCGCTAACCTTAAGACTTTCTGTTGTGAGCCTAAACTCGATGGCCTTGCGGTGAGCTTGCTTTACGTGAACGGGACATTAGTTCAAGCGGCGACTCGTGGTGATGGCGCAACGGGTGAAAACATTACTGAAAACGTACGTACGATTAGCTCAATTCCACTTAAGCTACAAGGCGTAGGTTGGCCAGAACGTATTGAAGTGCGTGGCGAAGTGTTCATGCCAAAAGCCGGCTTCGATAAACTGAACGAAATGGCGCTGAAGAAAGGCGAGAAAGTCTTTGTTAACCCGCGTAATGCAGCAGCAGGTAGTTTGCGTCAGCTGGACTCTCGTATTACCGCAAAACGCCCATTAGCTTTCTATGCTTACAGCGTAGGTGTGGTTGAAGGTGCAGAGCTGTCAACTAGCCACTACCAACGCTTCTTGCAGCTGAAAGGTTGGGGTTTACCTATGTGTCCTGAGACGAAGCAGCTTAGCTCACTTGAGGATGTAAAAGCGTATTACCAAGATATCATGACGCGTCGCGATGCTCTGGCTTATGAGATCGATGGCGTGGTGATCAAAGTCGATGATATCGCGGCACAAGAAGTGCTTGGCTTTGTTGCTAGAGCCCCTCGTTGGGCGATTGCTTACAAGTTCCCGGCTCAAGAAGAGATTACCCTGCTTAACGATGTTGAGTTTCAGGTAGGCCGTACCGGCGCTATTACGCCTGTAGCTAAACTGGAGCCTATCTTTGTGGGTGGTGTGACGGTGAGTAATGCAACGCTACACAACGCTGATGAGATTGCTCGTCTAGGTGTGAAGGTAGGTGATAGCGTTATTATCCGCCGTGCTGGTGATGTGATTCCACAGATTGTCGCGGTTGTACAAGACCGTCGCCCTGAGACGGCTAAAGACATCGTTTTCCCTGATGCATGCCCTGTATGTAGCTCTGCGGTTGAGCGCGTAGAGGGGGAAGCTGTAGCGCGTTGTACTGGCGGTTTGGTGTGTCAGGCTCAGCGTAAAGAAGCACTTAAGCACTTTGTATCTCGAAAGGCGCTTGATGTTGATGGTCTGGGCGTGAAAGTAATAGAGCAGCTTGTTGATCGTGAAATGGTCGAGACACCAGCGGACCTATTTAAACTCAGTGCAGGTGTGATTACGGTGCTTGACCGTATGGGGCCGAAATCGGCACAGAACGTGGTGAGTGCGCTGAACAAAGCGAAAGATACGACGTTAGCGCGTTTCCTTTATTCACTCGGTATTCGTGAAGTCGGTGAAGCGACTGCGATGAACTTAGCACAGCATTTCAAGACATTAGAGCTCGTTCAAGCGGCAACTCATGAACAGCTTGTTGAGGTGTCCGATATTGGCGACATCGTTGCTAGTCATATTACGGCTTTCTTCTCACAAGAGAAAAACCGAGCGGTCGTTGAACAGCTTATCGAACTAGGCGTGAACTGGCCTGTTATTGAAGATGCGCCAGATGACCAAGAATTGCCTCTAGAAGGCAAAGTGGTTGTGCTAACAGGTTCATTGTCTCAATTGGGCCGAAGCGAAGCGAAAGCTGCACTTCAAGCGTTAGGTGCCAAAGTAACAGGTAGCGTATCTAAGAAAACCGATATCCTATTTGCCGGAGAATCAGCAGGTTCTAAATTAACCAAAGCACAAGATTTAGGTATCGAAATAAGAACCGAAGAAGATCTAATTGCTCTTCTTTCGTAAGTAAATTCAGGTAAAAAAAGCTCAAAGGCACTCCTTTCAAGAGAGTGCCTTTTTTGTGTCTGTTATAAAAATGGTGGCTTTTTAATTGTTGAGAATTTTGTTCCTATACGAACTACAAAATCAGGACAGTGACGGCGCTCAACATTAATGAAATAGCGCTCTAGTTGTATTGGAAATGCGAGTCATATCTATTTTTATAAAAGGCACCTTATCTTAAGTCGCTGTTTTATATAGTTTTAGGTGTTATTGTGTGTGGCCTTTCAAATTTATCGATCTGGATCACTAAGTACATGGTAAATTTGCACCAACTCATATTTTTTTAGATGAAAATTAAGTTCTCATTGATCTTTTTGAGGGCGAAGTTAGTCTTAATGCCATGGATGCACGATGTGTATACCCAGAAAGGAAATAGAGAATTCAGCGTTAAGGATTCTCAAACAAGAAAAGGTATTTCTCTCTACGGCGGCCAACTTTAGGTGGGGAATATTCAAACAGCTATATCCATTTTTAGGAGTTTTATTCCATGGAAAACAAATTTTTCAAACGTACTCTACTAGGTGCATCCGTTGCACTTTTATCGACAGGCGTAATGGCGAAAGAAGTTGGTATCAACTCTGACTTCAACGTTGACGTATACGGTGTTGCAGCTATCTCTCTAGTTAACTACAACACAACTGATAACAACGACTCTAGTACTGGTTACGCTGTAGAGAACGAATCTCGTATCGGCTTCCGTGCTCATAAAGATATGTTTGATGATGTATTAATCACAATGCAGATCGAATCTGGCTACGTAGATAGCACAGACTGGTCTCACGGTGGTGTTTCAGGTGGTGTGCTAGGTTTCCGTGATACTTTCATCGGTGCTTCTGGCTCTTGGGGTAACCTACGTGTAGGTCGTGTTCTGACACCACTATACGAAATCGTCGACTGGCCATTCTCTAACCCTGGTCTAGGTTCTGTATTCGATTGGGGCGGCATCAACGGTCACTACGATCGTCAATCTAACCAAGTTCGTTACGATTCAGCTAAATTTGGCGGTTTCTCTTTTGCAGCTTCTGTTGGTCGTGATGATAACGACAATGGTGGTGGTGCAGCGACTCGTGATGCAAACTTCGTTGGCGCAAGTGCTAAATACAGCTTTGAGAAAATCACATTCATGGGTGCGGTTGAATCTGGTACTCGTGTAGTTGCGGCTTCTGGTGGTGAGTATGTTGTAGCTCAAGAAGATATTAAAGATGCAAACGGCACCGTAACTACGCCTAAAGGTGAAATTTACCTAACTGATACTGTAGCTGGTTACGATGACGACACATTCGCATACATCGTTGGTTTTGAAGCTAGCCTACCAGCAGGTTTCGGTTTCGCTGCAGCATATAAAGGCGAAGAGCTAGACAACGGCATCCGTAAAGTGACTCAAGATTCTTACTCTATCATCGGTCAATACTGGAATGGTCCAATCGGTTTCAAACTAGGTTACGCAGCTAACCTTGAGTCTGAAACAAATGGTTCTAAAGATGCTAACTCAGACAGCAACACTATTTCTGGTCAGCTAATGGCTGTTCATAACGGTTTCGTACCTTACCTACGTGTAGCGGGTCGTACTGTTGGTGACGCTGATACAGATATCGTAACTCGCGTTGGTCTTGAATACGGTTTCTAAGCTAGAATCTTTAGCTTAAACAGTTAGATAAAAATCAAAACGCTGGTAAATTTTGTTTGCCAGCGTTTTTCCATAGTGAACATAAGGAATTAGTCATAATGAATAAAGTTAGTGTAGTCGTATTATCATTATTTTTGGGAGCTTGTAGTTCACTCGATTCACAAAGTAATTTTGCAGACTCAGTTGCTGATGTACAGCCCAAAGGTGGTTACATTAAAGTAACCGGTCAATCTTACGTAGCAGAAAATAGAGCAAATGTAGGCGCAGACATTCTCAAGTCGTCGCTTTATTTTACATACAATAAAGAAGTAACACCGAATACTGCCCCAGAATCGTCAATTACCATGGATGTAAGTTACTTCCAAAGTTACAAAGAGTACGAAACGGTTAGTTTTTTTGGCAAGACGATAGAACTAGAAGATAGACAAGTACCAAGAGAAAGCTGCAGCGAGCACTGTACTAAGACTCAATATATTAAATTTCCACTAAGTGACGCTGATATCCAGCAAGCAAGAGAAAAGAATTTAGAATTTACGCTTGAAGGCCAAAACTCAGTAATGAGTACGACTTTTATCGTGCCGAAAGCGTACATCGACACAATTTATAACGGTGCAAATAATCATACAGCTATCGCGGTTGCTCCAGTCGCGGCTGTTCCAGTAGCAGCAGTAGCTGCTGAAGAGCCAAAAGCATCACAAGCGCAAGAGATGGTGAATTACTGGTATGGTGAAGCAACCAAAGAAGAGCAATCTGCAGTGACAGATTGGGCATTCAAGAATCGTAAGAACGCGAACCCAGCACCACTAGAAGGCTCAAAAGAGATCGAAATGGTTTCTTACTGGTTCAATAAATTAGACAACGAAGAAAAATCTCAGACGATGATTTGGTTGTTAGAGCAAGAGTAAGCCTTTAACCTAAGCCTCAAACTATGTTTTTCAACCGCAGTATTGTATAACAGCAGTACTGCGGTTTTTCATTTTAAGCTTACAGGTAACATTGTGAATATTGGTGAAGTAGCGAAACGTGTTGGTACAACAGCGAAATCCATTCGTTTTTACGAAAGTAAAGGCATGATGAGTCCGCCACATCGTTCAGAAAATGGCTACAGGCAATATGGCGAGATTCATATCGAGCAGCTAGAATTTGTGCTCAGAGCAAAGATGGTTGGCTTCACACTGGATGAGTGTAAATCCTTGGTTGAGCTAGCTATGAACCCTAATAGGCGAAGTTTCGAAGTAAAACAGAAAGCGACTCAGAAGTTAGACGAAATAGAATTGAAGCTCGCGGAGCTCAATAAAATGAAGGCTCAATTGCAATCTTGGGTACACGACTGCCCAGGTGACGCCTCTACGGATTGTCCTATCTTAAACAATTTATCTGGCCGTCCTTAGACCATTTCAGTAATAAATATCAGTCAGGCTGTAAATGATGTTACTAGCCTGACTTAACCACTTATCACAGCACTTTTCCGCCGTAATGTTTACAGATCAGTAGTGGTACATGAGTGACCGCGTTACCATCTGAACACTTAACAATAGGTCCCATATTACCGTTACCTGGTGATTGACTGCTCGCTAGAGCGCTTCCGAATGACAAGCTAAAAATAGCCGTAACAATGATTAGAAAATGTCTCATACAAACTCCGTTAGTTTTATCTCCGATTGAGATAAGTGAAAGTATGGACAAGGTGAAGAAAATTTCAAAAATTCGACGGACTTAACATTTTTAATAATTATAATTAAGCGATAGTGAGACGAACTATTCATATGTATTTTGGCTAACAAACTTGGCTTTCTTATGCCTTTTGGATTCATTCAAATTTTTTAGCTTTATGAAATAAGAACTTATTTTGTTATCAATTAAATCTATCGTAATGATATTTAAAATATTATTGATGAATAAAAACTAAAAAAGCCTGCATTTATTGAAAATGCAGGCTTTATATATCAATAAACTATAAAGGTTCTATTATTAGAACTATTCCGTCTAAAGCAATAATCTTTATTTCTGTGCCAGATGGAATATCTTGGCTAGCTTTCGCTGACCAAGAAGAGTCTCCGAATTTAATACGACAGCTACCTTTCTTTACGTCTTCACTAAGGATTAGCGTCTGACCTACCAGCTGCTTTTCTCTTTGGTTGAGCTCTCTATTTGAATCTGACTGCTTATCACTAGATAGTTGTCTTCTCCACCATAACCAAGTGGTGATTAGGGAGAAGCTAGCAAAGGATAGCCATTGCATCTGCCAACCAATTGGTAGAGCACCCAAAAGAGCACCGACCAACATGGCTGAGATGCCTATCCACAAAAAGTAACCAGCGGTTCCAACCAGTTCAAGTGCAAGCAACGCTAGACCAAACGCCAGCCAATGCCAGTGGTTTACTTGTTCTAGTAATTCGACCATAAGTTAGTCCTTACTATTTGTATCATTCTTGTGTGTGAACATTTCTGCGATACCAGCAACAGAGCCCATTAGGCCAGTCGCTTCAAGTGGTAGCATGATGATCTTACCGTTTTCTGCTTGTCCAATTGACTTCAATGCCTCGGTATAGCCTTGTGCAATAAAGTAGTTCACGGCTTGCATGTCACCCTGTGCAATTGCGGTTGATACCATTTCTGTTGCTTTCGCTTCTGCTTCTGCCGCACGTTCACGTGCTTCTGCTTGAAGTATTGCGGCTTGCTTTTCACCTTCAGCTTTTAGGATCTCTGATTGTTTGTGACCTTCAGCCTTAAGGATCTCAGCTTGTCTTACACCTTCTGCTTCTAAGATATCGGCACGCTTGTTACGTTCCGCTTTCATCTGAGCATTCATCGCAGCCGTCAGGTCTGCTGGTGGCTGTACGTCTTTAATTTCGATACGGGTAACCTTTACGCCCCACGGGTTGGTGGCTTCATCCACGATGTTAAGAAGCTTGGTGTTGATCATGTCACGTTGACTTAGCATCTCATCAAGTTCCATTGAACCCAGTACCGTACGAATGTTAGTCAAAGTTAGGTTACGAATCGCGTGCTCGAGGTCATTGACTTCATACGCTGCTCGCGGTGCATCAATCACTTGTACGAAACAGACCGCATCAATAACCACATTGGCATTGTCTTTAGAGATAACTTCTTGCGCGGGGATATCAAGAACTCGCTCCATCATATTGATTCGTTGACCGATCTTATCAATGAACGGAATGATTAAGTTAAGGCCTGGTTTTAGTGTGTGTGTGTAGCGGCCGAAGCGCTCTACCGTCCAGTTATTACCCTGTGGTACGGTTTTTACACCAGCGAAAATAAAGAGCAGTGCGACGACAGTAAAGACGCCAATAGTAATCAAAGTATCGATAGGCATACAAAGTCCTTTGCAAGTTTAAGTGTCAAATTATTTATTACTCATACTGGCGCATATTTAAAGTGGGAGCAAATTTATAAATGAGAAATGGGCCATAAAACATTGATTTTATGGCCCATTACGAGTTTTTCATTCAAAAAGCTTATGAGTTGCTTTGTCGATTTTGTATTTGACTACTTACTGTTTAGGAATCAAGGAGCCTAATTAGTAAAGCAGAGAGTAAAGCTGACGGCGGTACTTACTAGCAACAGGATTGCCTTGCCCAAGTGCACTTAGGATATCCATGAACTCTTTTTTCATGTCTCCATCAAGAGCATTGAGGTCTTTGACTAGGAAAGACCACAGTAGGTCCATTGCTTCTTCACTACGGTTTACTTGATGGTATTGCAGTGCCAATTCTGACGCGGTTTTCGCATCGCTTGGGTTTTGCTGCAGCGCCGCTTCTAATGCTTGGATCTCTGGACTATCGGCAGCTTGCTTATGAAGTTCAAGCTTGGCGACTAAGCCTTTGTAGTAGTTGTCTTGGTACTCGAGTGGAATTATTGCTAGCTGAGCTTCTGCAAGGTCAAATTGCTGGGTTTCTAGTAAACACTCTGCAATTGCTAGTTTAACTTCACCTTTGCTCGTTAGTTCTGCTGGAAGCTGCTGCATAGCCGCTAAAGCTAGAGTGTGCTCACCGGCTTGCATCTGCTCAAGTGCTTGGCGTAGTGCCAATTCATCTTGGCTTGGAAGGTGTTTGCTAAGCATTTCCACGATTGCTTCTATGCGTTGCGGGCCACCTAGGCCATCGACAGGTTGACCGTTAACAAACAGTGCAATAGTAGGCAGTGCTTGAACACCAAATTGGCTAGCAATGGCTTGCTCTTGTTCGCAATTTAATAGGGCGAGCGTGAATGCACCATTGTATTGCTGAGTTAAGGTTTGTAGTTCAGGAATGACTTGAGCACTCTCTTGGCTCATTGGTGCCCAAAAATGGATGAGGACAGGGGTCTGCATCGAACCTTCTAGTACTTGACGAAAGTTCTGCTCATTAAGTTCAACAATATGCGGAGATTGCATTTACGTTCCTTGAGATTTGTTTTGGGATACGTTGCAAATATGGGGGGATAAGCGGGTAACTTCAAGATCTAACTGGGTAATCTCGGATAAAAAGAGGCAAAAATAGAAAAACGCCATGCTTCAATGTTGATAGAGTTGTTAACTCGACATGGAAGACACAGCGTTATCTGTGAGGTGGTCAGTGAGGTATTACGTAAGATACTCAAAACAGAATAAACAACGTAATTGCCAGACTCAGACCTACCAAATTAAGGCGGTTTAAAGTCATGAAGTATCCAAAGGGCTAGTCCATCAATTGGGGATAACTGATGAGATAGGCTAAATCATGACATCTTATTGTTACGAATAAATTACATCGTTACATTAAAGTTTGCGACTGTTCATTCAAAGTTAGTAATTTATGCGGCTTTTCTGAGAATAGGGTCTAGCAAGCGGCTCGGAAGTAATCTTTTTAATACAGCAAACACCTTAGTGGGAGTGGTGACTCGGTATCTTAACTTTGGCTTACTGGCTGTGAGCGCGTTATAAACAGGTTCGATACAGCTTTCAGCAGGCAAAACAAACGCGTTATTCGATGACTCTTTCTCAAGTCGGTCTTTTTGTTTTTGGTAAGCATTTTGATGAACACTGCCCTCGATGCTGATCCACTTATTGAAAGCTTTTAAGGCATTGGTTCTAAATTGGGTTTCGATTGGGCCGGGCTGCAGTAATGAAATGTGTATGCCACTGCCATGCAGCTCTAAACGCAGAGTGTCTGTCCAACCTTCAATTGCGAATTTTGATGCGTTATACGCACCACGATATTTCATCGCAGCAAAGCCGAGTACCGAACTGTTTTGGACAATACGCCCTTCGCCTCGCTCTCGCATATGAGGCAGGATTTGGCAAACGAGGTGGTGCCAACCAAAGAAGTTTGTTTCGAACTGTTCTCTTAGCCCTTGCGTCGGTAGATCTTCTAAGGCACCGGCCTGACCATACGCGCCATTGTTGAACAGTCCATATAACCCATTTGGCGCTAGCTCTATGGCTTGCTTAGCTCCGTTCTCAATACTTCCCTTGTTGGCAAGATCCAACTGGATACAGGTGAGGCCTTCTTCTTGAAGACGTTGAACGTCTTGTGGGTCGCGGCAAGATGCGATGACATGAAAGCCGCGTTTGTGAAGTGCGTGAGCACAGGTGTAGCCAATGCCAGTTGAGCAACCAGTGATGAGAATCGACTTGTTCACACTTAATCCTTTGTAAGAACTTCTTTGCTCTTAGAGTAAAGAATTAGTCTTGATGTTGTAACAAGTTTTTTAATGCAGGCTCGATTCTTGAGTAACTGAATATAAAGCCCATCTCAGTTAACTTCTTAGGCTTGGAACGAATGCTATCGAACAGTAGGCAGGACGACTCGCCCATTAGTAGCGACATCGCCCATTTGGGGGTGAATAAGAAATGTGGGCGACGCAATTGTTTCGCGAGGGTGCTACTGAACTGCTTGTTGGTCACAGGGTGCGGAGCGCACATGTTGAATTCCCCTTGAGCGTGGGGGAGTGACAACAAGTGATTGATGGCTCTGACCATGTCGAGCATGTGAATCCAGGGCATGTACTGTTTACCTGACCCTAATGGACCACCAATACCAAGCTTGTAAGGCATCAGCATCTTTTTGAGTGCGCCACCGTTTTCACCCAAAACAATCCCTGTTCTTAATAGGATAACGCGAGTGTTCTCTGATTCGGCTCGTTTAGCAATTTCTTCCCAGTGAGCACAAACTTTATGAGGGAAGCTCTCGTCTTCGACTTGCAGTGATTCATCAAATGGGTGCTGTTGCTGGTCGCCATAGTAGCCGACGGCAGATCCGCTGATAAAGACTTCAGGTGGTGTTGTGCTTGCTTGAATGAGTTCGACGATCTTCTCTGTGATCAGCCAGCGGCTGCTACAGATCCTCTCTTTTTGCTCATCACTCCAGCGTTTGTCTGCAATAGGTTCACCAGCAAGGTTTATCACTGCATCGTAATCGTTGAGGTCATTTAGCTCATCAAGGGATTGGATATAATGAAGGTTGTTTTGGTTCAGGTGGCTTAGGCATTGTTTCGCTTTTTCAGGGTTGCGCGTGAGCAATGTAACGTCGTCAGTGTTCAAGCTCTTGATCAATTCAGAGCCAATAAATCCAGTACCACCAGTTAACAATATCTTCATACCAATCTCCTTATTAAACATAATTATAGACATGGCTTGTTTTTAGTCGCCAACCAATACGAAAAAATCACTATAACGATCAGTTGGTTTCAATCGTGTGATACTTAAATGGCCGCACCAACAATTGGTTAAACAGTGAAATTTAATTCATTAGTTTAGATATGTGTACCGTTATCACAGTTAAGAGATTTTACTCGCATATGTTACCAACTGCGTAATGTTTATCACATTAGAAATAATAAGGATTTGCCATGATTATTACGGATAGATAATCAAACGTAATTATTGGCGATAGGGAGTTGCGATGACGGCAGTGCTAGCTTTGTTTCGAGCTATGTTGGGTAGCCTTCGTGATTTATTGCCTATTGTTACGGTGATCGCGTTCTTCCAGCTTGTTGTTTTACAAGAGCCGCTTCCGCATCTGCTGTCTATTTTAACGGGTTTAGTGCTGGTGGTTCTCGGGCTTACCTTCTTTATTTTCGGGCTTGAAATGGGGCTCTTCCCGATCGGCGAATCTATGGCGCAAGCTTTTGCCCGCAAGGGTAGCGTATTCTGGTTATTGACTTTCGCCTTTTGCCTGGGCTTTGGAACAACCATAGCGGAGCCTGCTTTAACTGCGGTGGCGGCAGAAGCAGCAGAAGTGGCGGCCGAGGGCGGTGTAATACCTAATTCTAATGATGAAATGGAAGAATACGCCGACGGCCTGCGTTTCACCGTCGCATTGTCGGTAGGTATCGCAATATTACTTGGGGTACTTCGGATCCTAAAAGGTTGGCCAATTCAATACATGATCATCGGTGGCTATATTGGTGTGGTGGTGCTCACTGCTTTTGCCCCCGAAAATATCATTGGCATAGCGTATGATTCTGGCGGCGTCACCACATCAACTATCACCGTTCCGTTGGTGACGGCATTAGGCGTGGGCTTGGCTTCAGCCATTAAAGGGCGTAATCCGATGATCGACGGTTTTGGATTGATCGCATTCGCTTCACTGCTGCCGATGATGTTTGTCATGGTCTATGGAATGGTGGTGACATGATCAGTGTTCAACAGTTTATCGATACCTTTCTTGGCACCGTGATGGATGTGATTCCGATTGCGGTGATCATATTTGGTTTTCAATTGGCGGTGCTACGCAGGCCAGTCAACAACCTGCCCAAAGTATTGATAGGGTTCTTTTACGTCATTCTTGGCTTGTCTCTTTTCTTGATGGGGCTAGAACTGGCCTTATTTCCTTTAGGAGAGACGATGGCGATGCAGTTAACGGAGCCGTCTTTTCTTACTGAATTTAAAATCAGTTCTGGCTTAGCCCTAACATGGTTTGATTATTACTGGGTCTATCTTTTTGCGTTCTGTATCGGATTCAGTACCACGATAGCAGAGCCTTCATTGATAGCGGTTGCCATTAAGGCGAATCAAGTCTCTGGTGGCAGTATCAGTGTTAACGGACTGAGGATTGCCGTGGCATTAGGCGTTGCTATCGGTATCTCGCTGGGCAGCTATCGGATTGTGGCTGGTGATCCTATTCATTACTACATCATTGTTGGCTACGTCGTTGTGGTGATCCAAACGTTTTACGCGCCCAAACTGATTGTGCCTTTGGCTTATGATTCAGGCGGTGTCACCACATCGACGGTCACTGTGCCATTAGTCACAGCATTAGGGCTCGGCCTGGCGTCAACCGTACCTGGGAGGAACCCGGTGATCGATGGCTTTGGGTTAATCGCCTTTGCTAGCTTATTTCCGATTATTTCAGTGATGGGCTATGCCCAAATAACACAATGGTTAAACCGTTTACACACCTCTGAGGAGAGTAAAGATGCGCTTTAAATTGATCTTAGCGTTTGTTGAAGAGAGTAAGACTGACATCGTGCTCGATGCGGCGCGTGATGCAGGCGCGACGGGGGCCACCGTTATCAATAATGCTAGAGGGCAAGGGCTAAACCAAAAACGTACCTTCTTCGGTTTGACGCTTGAGGTACAAAAAGATGTGCTGCTGTTTGTTGTTGAGGAGCATTTAGCCCGACATATTTTAGAGACGATAGGAAAAGTCGGGGAGTTCGACCAAGAATCAGGGCAAGGAATAGCGGTGCAAATCGATGTCGAAGACGCGGTTGGGGTTGCACATCAAGTCGAAACATTAACTAAAGTCGTAGAGGACGAGCTATGAATACCAGTGACAAAATCCGAGTCAGCGATGTAATGGCCAATACCTATGTGATTATCGATGGCCTAACCACAGTGTTAGCAGCGATAGAAATGGCGAAAAAGCACAAAGTAAAAGCGATCATCGTGGATAAGCGTCATGAAGATGATGAATACGGGATTGTGTTGATGAACGACATTGCCAAAAAAGTATTGGCCAAAAATCGCTCCCCTGAACGTACTAATATTTATGAAATCATGACTAAGCCCGCGTTAAGCGTGTCTGCCGAGATGAATGTTAAGTACTGTGCGCGCTTGTTTGAACGCTTTGGTATTAGCCGTGCGCCTGTGGTCCGTGATAATAAGATTGTCGGTATGGTTAGTTACAATAATATTGTTATCAACGGTATGGTGAGAGATGACGTATAGCCGATAGGTACGTACAATAGACCCATAAATTTTATGGAGAAGTACGTGTGAAATTATTTTTTGCTTCAGACCTACACGGTTCGCTACCAGCAACAGAAAAGGTATTAGAGCTATACCAAGCTTCGGGTGCCCAATATTTAATCCTACTGGGTGACATTCTGAATCATGGCCCTAGAAATCCGATTCCAGAGGGTTACAACCCGCCTGCTGTTGCAGACAAGCTGAACGAGTTCTCCCAAGAGATCGTTGCTGTCCGTGGTAACTGCGACAGCGAAGTCGATCAGATGCTGCTCTCTTTCCCAATGATGATGGATTACTCATGGGTGTTACTAGAGTCAGGCCAACGTATCTTCTTAACTCACGGTCACCTGTATAACACAACGAAACGACCAGCACTGAAAGCGGGTGATATCATTGCTCATGGCCATACCCATATCCCAGTTGCTGAGTACCAAGATGACATCTTCATTTTTAACCCTAGCTCGGTGACGTTCCCACGAGAAGGGCATGCAGCAAGCTATGGTATCTACGAGAATGGTACCTTCAAAGTGATCAGCCTTGACGGCGATGTACTGGTTAGCGGCCAGCTTTAAATCATAGAACTGGCCGTCATGGGTTTATTTTGAATCCACGTGGCCGAGGTCTCTGTCTGGAGCAATGATGTTTCTCACTCTTTGCTTCAGAACTTTAGCTTCAGGAAAGCCGCCGTCCGCTTTTCTTTCCCATATCTGTATCCCATTGCAAAAGATCTCAAATCGTCCACCGGTATCTGGGTGTAAACTGACTTGTTCAATCTCTTCGCTGAAGGTATGAAGTAGCTCCTGACACAACCAACTTGAGCGAAGCATCCAATTACATTGACGGCAGTAGTGTATCGCTATTGTTGCTTTTGCCACGGTAGGGTTGTTTTGATCTAACTCTGTATTCATAGATAACCTTGAAAATTCTAAAGCAATAGTTTGATGCCGACGGCAAACGTCAATATTTCGAAAGCCGTTTTGACGAGTTGATTACTCGAGCGGTTTGCCAGAACAGCGCCTAAGCTCCCACCAATGAATGAACTCAGCAGTAATATGGGTAACCATACCCAGTATATTGGTGCACCCGCTTGAACAATGGCAATACCACCGATGCCATTCCAGAACAAACCGACACATATCATGGTTAATGAGACGGCTTGTTTATAAGTAAAACCAAACCAACGAACCAGAAATAGGGTAACTAACAGACCGGACCCTGCTGTGAGCGAACCGTTAATTATACCAATGAGTGCAAGCCCAATCCCGCCAACTGTCCAGCCTTTCATATCTCGGTTTTTAAGCTGTTCTTCTTGCCCCAGCTGTTTCTTTAAGCGTGAGTAAACGCCCAGGGCTAAGATCATTGTGCCAAGCAGTTTTTGTGCAATGGCATCTGGGATCATGAGTACGATATTCGCGCCAACGACCACTCCGATGCTGCCGACGATAATCAGGTAGATACAAATTTTCCAGCTTAACGTGCCACCCTTGATATGGGTATATGCGGCGCCTAAGCCAAGAGCGACGCTAGCGACTTTGTGGGTAGCCAGTGCAACTGAAAAGGGTAGCCCTAGAAAGATGAGTAGTGGGAACTGTAGAAGCCCAGCACCGCCACCTGATAAGGAGGCAAGTGTGTTGGCGATTAATGAGCCAAAGAATAAGGCGAGTGAGTTTATCCAATCCATAGAGTTTTTATCTTTGAGTTTAAGATAACAAAAAGGGGCTTCATGCCCCTTATTAGGTTTATCGTTGAATGGTATTCATCCATCGATATGTCGTAAATAGCTATCCAATGTTAGTTTGAAAACAATACGGTAGAACCGTGATTTAAGCTAGTCAGTAGCAGTGCTTTCGGGTTAACAATATCGATGCGACGACTTTGCTCTGCATCCATCTTGATTACTTGAGTAATAAGCTCTAGTTGCTCTTGAGAGAAGTCTTGGCGCTGAGCCGATGTAACATCTTTAAACTCAGTTGGCGAAACCAGTAGGTAGTTGTCGTTGATATCCCACTGACCCGTCTCTGAAATGTTGATTACGTTAGCTGGTGCGGTTTGTGTGCCGTATAGCCTTACCACCGACATTCTCAGATACGTACCGTTTGGTAGATACTTAGCATTTGATGACAGCTCAACTTTACGCAGTGGACCGATTGAATCCGCTTGCTTGGTATCACTGATCAGCGTCACCATTTTTGATTGCCACTCATGTGAGGTAAGTAGGCGCTCTACTTTTGCGTCACTACCCCAATACAACCAACCACTTAGAAAAGCAGAAAGAACCAGTAATATAATAGATACTTTTAATTTCATGTTACTGGCCACCTTTACAAATGTCGTCTACGTCCGACTGGTTTGCATAAATTCTTAGAGTAATGTTTTCGCTAGAGTATTCTTGCGGGTGAATGTAGTTGAGGGCTAAGTTGTTAGTTTGCCCACCTGTCGCAATCACTTCAGTTGGTTTCAGCATACCAGTGTGATTGGTGTTGTAACGTAATACACACTTCTCAATAGCAGGAAGCCAGCTGGTAAGGTCTGGATGATTAATTGGTGACTGAACTTTTACACCATCGACTTCTGCTAATGTACGGAATTCAGATTCCGCTGGATTGGTAAAGGTGAGCACCATAATTGGCATCATGACAGCGGCAAACAGCAAACCAAGGATTAACCACTTGTTACTGTTCTTCGTGTCTGTAGCTGGTGGTACTTGCTGCGGCTCAACGGAAACCGTGGTTTCTTGAACTTTAGATACAGGCTCTGGCAGGCGAGTCTCAGAAACAACGTCTTCCGCCACAGATGCCGTTGCAAACGTTAAGCTTGGTTCTACGTCATTTTCTGCAATTTCAACTGCAGCAGGTTGGTCGTTTGATGAAAGTGGCGCTGAGCGTTCAACGGTTGCGATAAATTGATAACCGCGTTTAGGCACAGTCTTAACGAACTCTGGAGATTTCGTTGAATCTTTCAGCATTTTACGTAGTGTTGAAACGGCTTGAGTTAGGCTTGAGTCATCAACCTCAAAACCTTGATCACGCCAAACATATTCATGTAATTCATTACGAGTGATAACTTCATTGGGTCTTTCCGACAGCATTAGGAGAATGCGGCTTTCATTACTGCCAAGGCGTACGACTTCGCCGTCGCTCATTTGGTCAACAAGTGAGTTGCTGTTTGGATCGAATACGAACCGCTGCGCGAGAATAAACTTTGTGCCGATATTGCTCATTGAATTCTTCTACTTTGGGTTATTTTGAGTGCGAAATAGACAAATCTGAGGTGAAATTTATTCAAATCTTCACCAAATCATGACTTCTTTTATGTTCTTTTATATTTATGAGGCTCAAGGATAATAAAAACAGATCAAAAAAACAGTGTTTTTATGATTTTTGACCTTGAATTTACAATTGTCATCCTCATGTTAATGAACATCAGAGCGGTATTACGTATCCCGCCCCTGTAGTTTTCAACATAAAGTATAGATGTTTTGGAGTAAAAATGAGCGAAACAGCAACGCAAAATAAAGAGACTCGTGGCTTTCAATCTGAAGTAAAACAACTACTTCATCTAATGATTCACTCACTGTATTCAAATAAAGAAATCTTTCTACGTGAGCTGATCTCTAACGCATCTGACGCGGCTGACAAGCTTCGTTTTCAAGCACTATCAAACGGCGAACTTTATCAAGGCGACGCAGACCTCGGTGTAAAACTGTCATTTAACGCTGAGGCAAATACGTTAACGATTTCTGATAACGGTATCGGCATGAGCCGCGACAACGTTATTGAACATTTAGGTACCATTGCTAAATCAGGTACAGCAGACTTTTTCTCAAAGCTATCTGAAGACCAAAGCAAAGACTCTCAATTGATTGGTCAATTTGGTGTTGGTTTCTACTCAGCATTCATCGTTGCTGATGCGGTAACGGTTCGCACACGTGCCGCAGGTCTTGCAAGCAATGAAGCCGTGCAATGGCACTCTGCAGGTGAAGGCGATTACACAATCGAAGACATCACTAAAGAGTCTCGTGGTACTGACATCATTCTTCATATGCGTGAAGACGGTAAAGAGTTCTTAAATGAATGGCGTCTGCGCGAAGTGATTGGTAAATATTCTGATCACATCGGTATCCCTGTTTCTATCTTAACTGCGGTTAAAGATGACGAAGGTAAAGACACCGAAGAGAAACATTGGGAACAGATTAACAAAGCTCAAGCGCTTTGGACTCGTAACAAGTCAGACATTGAGAAAGAAGAGTACCAAGAGTTTTACAAACATGTATCTCACGACTTTGCTGATCCACTAACGTGGAGCCACAACAAGGTTGAAGGTAAGAACGATTACACAAGCCTGCTTTACATCCCAGCAAAAGCACCCTGGGATATGATGAACCGTGACCACAAGAGCGGCTTGAAACTTTATGTACAGCGTGTATTCATCATGGATGACGCAGAGCAGTTCATGCCATCTTACATGCGTTTCGTGCGCGGCCTGATTGACTCAAACGATCTACCACTGAACGTATCGCGTGAAATCCTTCAAGATAACAAGGTGACTCAGTCTCTTCGTGGTGCATGTACTAAGCGTGTACTTACAATGCTTGAGCGCATGGCGAAAAATGACAACGAGAAGTACCTAGAATTCTGGAAAGAGTTTGGCCTTGTAATGAAAGAAGGCCCAGCGGAAGACATGGCAAACAAAGAGAAGATCGCAGGTCTTCTTCGTTTCGCGTCTACAGAAGTTGATTCTGCAGACCAGACAATCAGCCTAGCATCTTACGTTGAGCGTATGAAAGAAGGCCAAGATAAGATTTATTACCTGACAGCAGATAGCTACGCAGCAGCTAAAAACAGCCCACACTTGGAGCAGTTTAAAGCAAAAGGTATTGAAGTGGTGCTGATGTACGATCGCATCGATGAGTACGTAATGAACTACCTAACAGACTTTGACGGTAAACAATTCCAATCGATCACAAAAGCGGGCTTAGATTTAAGCAAGTTTGAAGGTGAAGAAGAGAAAGAGAAGCAGAAAGAGACTGAAGAAGAGTTTAAGTCTGTTGTTGAGCGCACTCAATCTTACCTCGGTGATCGCGTTAAAGAAGTTCGTACGACGTTTAAACTCGCAACCACACCTGCAGTTGTTGTAACGGATGACTTCGAAATGGGTACGCAAATGGCTAAGCTTCTTGAAGCGGCAGGTCAAGCTGCACCTGAAGTTAAGTACATCTTTGAAATTAACCCAGAGCACGCACTTGTTAAACAAATGGCTGACGAAGCCGATGAGCAAGCGTTCGGCCGTTGGGTTGAGCTACTACTTGGTCAAGCGATGCTGGCTGAAAAAGGCTCTATGGAAGATCCGTCACAATTCTTGGGTGCAATCAACGAGCTACTAACAAAGCGTTAGTCTTTCGACTTTGGGCTAAACCACGAATTGTAATTAAAAGCCCGCAAATGCGGGCTTTTTTAATGAACGTCGTTGAAAATGTGTTAAACGTGGTCGACGTCACCGTTATCGTCACAACAAAATGAGGCGATGCATTCTTTAGTCGTAAATTCAGCCAAATTGAATATTAATGTGATAGAATGCTCGACCTAATCAGCTGGATTAGAATCCAATTCATTCCAGTTGTATGATTTTTAAACGTTATACCGAAACTTACCGTTTTGCTTCTACTTTGCTGTTTTGCTTAACCTCAACGGTTACTTAACGCTTTCTGTTTATCTAACCGATGAGCTAGGAAGTTGGGATAGTGAGCTTCGGTATAAATCATAATTTTATAAGAGGATTAAACATGCGCATCATTCTTCTAGGTGCTCCTGGCGCGGGTAAAGGCACTCAAGCTAACTTCATCATGAACAAATTTGGTATCCCTCAAATTTCAACTGGTGATATGCTACGTGCTGCTATCAAAGCGGGTACTGAGCTTGGTAAGCAAGCAAAATCAGTAATCGACGCTGGTCAGCTAGTTTCTGATGAAATTATCCTTGGTCTTATCAAAGAGCGTATCGCTCAAGATGACTGTGAGAAAGGTTTCCTACTAGACGGTTTCCCACGCACAATCCCACAAGCTGATGGCCTAAAAGAAATGGGTATCGCTGTAGATTACGTTGTTGAATTCGACGTAGCTGACGATGTGATTGTTGAGCGTATGGCTGGTCGTCGTGCTCACCTTCCTTCAGGTCGTACATACCACACTGTGTACAACCCACCAAAAGAAGAAGGTAAAGATGACGTAACTGGCGAAGAGCTAGTTGTACGTGATGACGACAAAGAAGAAACAGTTCGTGCTCGTCTAGGCGTGTACCATGAGCAAACAGCTCCACTAATCTCTTACTACGGTAAAGAAGCTGAAGCTGGTAACACTCAGTACCTTAAGTTTGACGGTACTAAGCAAGTTGCTGAAGTTAGTGCAGAACTTGAGAAAGCACTAGCATAATTGGCTAACAGCCAGTTTTAGAATTTGATATATTGGAAGCGACCTTAAAGGTCGCTTTTTTTGTCTCAATTTTTAGTACGATACCAATCTAAGATAATTAGGAGCCCTCAATTCAACGCACATTAGCTTTGAAAAGTTCGCTCATAATCGGAAGTTGATGTTGGTTATGTGTCACGCCAAATGATTATCTCAACATTTAGTGACAAGCAATGATCTTAAACTTCAGCAGATTAGTATATTACTCTCTACAAAATTACATATTGGTCTCTGGTATCTATGGAAAATAATAAAAAGCAGGGCGTTTTACTGGTGAACTTAGGTACGCCAGATTCTGCGACCCCAGCTGGCGTTCGTCGATTTTTGAGTGAATTTTTGCACGATAAGCGAGTCGTTAATCTAACGCGCTGGCTATGGTGTCCAATCCTGCACGGGGTGATTTTACCGATTCGTTCACCTAAAGTAGCCAAGCTTTATCAGTCGGTTTGGATGGACGACGGCTCACCGCTTCTTGTGTATTCACAAAGGCAAGCAGAGAAACTACAGAAGAAGTTAGAGATGCCTGTCGCGCTGGGTATGACTTATGGTAATCCAAGTCTAAAAACGGGCGTTGAGCAGCTGATGGAGCAGGGCGTTGAAGAGATCATCGTACTGCCTCTGTATCCTCAGTATTCAGGCACCACCACAGCTGCGGTTTCTGATGGTTTAACCAAAGCCTTTAAACAGATGCCTGTTATTCCTAGTTACCGCTTTATTCGTGATTACTATGCACACCCTAGTTACACCAAAGCATTGGCTGAGAGTGTTCGTAGCCACTGGGAGAAAAATGGCCGAGCGGATCATTTGGTTTGCTCTTTCCACGGCATTCCGAAGCGATTGGCAGATGAAGGGGATATCTACCCTCAACACTGTGAGGCGACAACTAAGCTACTAGCTGAGGAGCTTGGTTTATCTGCAGACGATATCACCATGACTTACCAGTCTCGATTTGGTCGAGAGGAATGGTTAAAGCCATACACGGATGAGACGCTTGAATCCTTGCCAAGCAAAGGGATCAAGAAGATCGATATCATGGCTCCAGCTTTCTCGGTGGACTGTTTAGAAACGCTGGAAGAGATTTCAGATCAGTGTAAGGAAACCTTCATTGACGCTGGTGGTTCAGAGTTTAGCTATATCATGTGTCTCAACGACAGAGATTCGCATATCGACATGATGGCTGAACTGGTAGAGATTCACCGTTAATATCGGCTAAATAAATACTAAAAGGGCTGCTCAATGAGCAGCCCTTTTTTGAATGTGTTCTAGCGTCTATTAGACACTGAACGATATTAGATATTAAGCAACAGAAGTTTCTGCAGTGCGCTCTTCTTTTGGTTCAGACTCTAGCGTCATGTTGCTCTCTACGCCGTGCATCCAAGATACAAGCTTACCAGCACAAAGAAGTAGTAAGATGCCGCTGATCGTTGCTGTAATTGCAATACCACTGAAGATTGCCATCGCGCCTAGTTCACCTACATGAGAGCCCACAAGGCCAGCTACGTAGTTTGCAATAGCGTTGAAACCAAACCATGCACCCATCATTAGTGATGCTAAACGTAGCGGTGCCAGCTTAGTCACTAACGATAGACCGATAGGAGATAGGCAAAGCTCACCAAGTGTATGGAAGAAGAATGCACCTACTAACCACAGCATCGAAGTTTTAACTGTAAGGTCACCACCTTGCTCCATTACCGCGCCCATCATGCAAACGAAGCCTAGCGCCAAGAAGAACAGAGCCATCGCAAATTTAACCGGTGAGTTTGGTTCACGCTTACCTAACTTCACCCAGAATGCAGCAATGATTGGTGCAAGTGTAATGATGAAGAATGGGTTTAGAGATTGGAACCACGCAGCCGGAACTTCAAAATCACCAATCATACGGTCTGTATATTGTTGAGTGTAGATGTTCATTAGGCCGCCAGCTTGTTCAAAGCCTGCCCAGAAAACAATCACGAACAGACCCATGATCAAAATAACTTTTAGTCGGTCAAACTCTTCTTTAGTTAGCGGTGCTTTCTCTTTCGATTTGTTCATAGCTTTTGCACGAGCAGCTGCTGGCACAGAACCGATATTACCTAGCCATGATTGAGCCATAGTCATTTGCATGATTAAGCTAATAACCATACCGATACCAGCCGCTAGGAAACCTGCTTTCCAGCCATATGAATCAACTGCTGCACCAGAGATAAGACCGCCTAGTAGCGCACCTAAGTTGATGCCCATGTAGAAAATAGTAAATGCGCCATCACGACGGTTATCACCTTCTTGGTAAAGGTCACCAACCATAGTCGAGATGTTTGGCTTAAACATACCGTTACCACTAATAAGCAGCGCTAAACCTAGGTAAAGTGCACTTACTTGGTCTAAGCCCATAAAGCCAGTAGGTAGAGCCAGCGTAAATTGACCAAGTGCCATAAGCACGCCACCGATTAGAATCGATTTACGTTGCCCTAGGTAGTTGTCGGCAATCCAACCACCGATTAATGGTGTGATGTAGACCAGGCCAGTGTAGATACCATAAAGATCGAGTGCGTCTTTTGTAGACCAACCCAGCCCGCCGTTGATTGTTGTATCTGTTAAGAATAAAACAAGAATCGCACGCATAGCGTAGTAGGAGAAACGTTCTCATAGCTCTGTGCTGAAAAGTAGAAATAGGCCTCTAGGGTGGCCAAAGATGTTGTGATTGCTTGGCATAAGTTTTACTAATTTTAGTTATTAAAAGATTTTATAGTTACTTATGTATACAGAGTGGGATAAACATCTGCAATAGAGGTATTTTATGGTAACGATAACCTACATTTCGTAAGTGTATGAAAATTATATGCTTTTCTGGTGATGTCGCCCTTAAAATGCGTGCTGCAAACTAATTTTCCAGATTTGAGCTGGTTGTTAAATGATCTCATTGAAAACATTCTTGAATATTAAAGGCGCAAGCTATCAATTTTATGTATCCTATCGCCATTAAAGGGAACGGTGTGTTTTATTTTTTGACTGTATATGCAGCCATAGAAGCGCACCTTTTGATTGGAAATAGAACTCTGTACAATGCTTAATCACTTTTATGTCTATAATTTTTGTTGATAAATTGGTTTGCTACGCATAATTTTGTGGCTATTAAGATTCATTTAGTTAATAGCAATTAAACCGTTTTAGGCTTGTGGTAAAATGTCCCCAAAATAGAAGATGGCTAGTTAAATGAAACGTTGGTATTTACTCTACTGTAAGCGTGGCGATCAAAAACGCGCTCAGCAGCACTTAGAGAATCAAGGGGTAGAGTGTTTTTACCCACAAATAGAAGTCGAAAAAGTAGTTAGAGGGAAAGAAAAGGTGGTCAAAGAACCGCTGTTCCCTTCATACGTTTTTGTTCGATTTGATTATGAACAAGGACCAAGCTTTACGACCGTTCGTTCAACACGCGGCGTAGTGGACTTCATTAAGTTTGGAGCGCTACCACATGAAGTACAAGGCGACTTGGTTTTTGAGCTTAAAGAACTTGAGAAGTATTGCACCAATGACGTCGAAGAGTGCTGTGCTGAGTTCGAATCTGGTCAGGTTGTGAAAATTACGAGTGGTCAGTTTGCAGGCATAGAAGCAATATTCCACCAGAAAGATGGTGAAGCTCGCTCTATCATGTTAGTGAAGATGATCAGCCAGGTGGTGCCTATCAGCATTGAGAATGAAGCACTGCAAGCTCAAGCTTAACTCTACAGTAAAAAGTGATACACCTAGGCTTAAAATAAAAAGGCGCATAATGCGCCTTTTTTAGTATCTCAAATTTGCCTGAGAGCTTACGCGTTGTAAGCGTCGTTGTGAACCGCTTGAACCGCACGACCTGATGGGTCTACACAGTTTTGGAAAGACTCATCCCACTCAATGGCTTTAGCTGATGAACAAGCGACAGATGGACCACCTGGTACACATTCTGCTGCAGATTCTAGCGGGAACAACTCTTCAAAGATTTCACGGTAAGCGTAGCCTTCTTTAGTCGTTGGCGTGTTGTATGGGAAGCGGAACTGCGCAGTTTCCATTTGCTTGTCCGTTACTTTCGCTTCAGCGGTAGCTTTCAACGTATCGATCCAGTCATAGCCAACCCCATCAGAGAATTGCTCTTTTTGACGCCATGCAATTGAGTCTGGTAGATAATCTTCGAAACACTCACGTAGGATGTGTTTCTCCATCTTACCGTTGCCACACATTTTGTCTTCTGGGTTTAAGCGCATTGCTACATCGATGAACTCTTTGTCCAAGAATGGTACGCGGCCTTCTACGCCCCATGCTGCTAGTGATTTGTTCGCACGAGCACAGTCAAACATGTTTAGAGCCAGCAACTTACGTACTGTTTCTTCATGGAACTCTTTTGCGTTTGGCGCTTTGTGGAAGTACAAGTAACCGCCAAAGATCTCATCAGCACCTTCACCAGACAGTACCATTTTGATACCCATTGCTTTGATCTTACGAGCAAGTAGGTACATTGGCGTAGACGCGCGAATTGTCGTTACGTCGTAGGTCTCGATGTGGTAGATAACATCACGGATTGCATCCAGACCTTCTTGAATGGTGTATGTCATCTCGTGGTGTACGGTACCAATCTTGTCTGCCACTTCACGAGCAGCGATAAGATCAGGAGCACCTTCTAGGCCAACCGCAAATGAGTGCAGTTGTGGCCACCAAGCTTCAGACTGTTCGTCATCTTCAATACGCATTGCCGCAAAGCGTTTAGCGACTGCTGAAGTGATAGATGAATCTAAACCACCAGAAAGAAGTACACCGTAAGGTACGTCAGTCATTAGTTGACGCTTCACCGCTGCTTCTAGTGCTTCCGTTAGGTCTTCTTTACTTGTGCTGTTGCCTTGTACTGCAGCGTATTCGTTCCAGTCACGAATATAGTAACGTTGTGGCTCTGCATCTTTCGAAGAGTAGAAGCTACCAGGAGGGAACTCGCTGATGGTCTTACATACAGGAACCAGAGCTTTCATTTCAGAAGCAACATAGTAGTTACCGTGTTCATCGTAGCCTTGGTAAAGCGGGATGATACCGATGTGGTCGCGGCCTACTAGGTATTCGTCTTTTTCTTCATCGTATAAAACGAATGCGAAGATACCGTTTAGCTCTTCTAGCAGGTCGGCGCCCATTTCTTGGTATAGCGCTAGGATAACTTCACAGTCAGAGTCTGTCTGGAACTGGTACTTATCTTCATAGCGAGCACGAAGTTCTTTGTGGTTATAGATTTCACCGTTTACCGCAAGAATGTGTTTCTTGTCTTGGCTGTATAGCGGTTGAGCACCACTATTTAGACCGACGATAGCTAAACGCTCGTGAGCAAGGATTGCTTTGTCACTTGCATAGATACCAGACCAATCTGGTCCACGGTGACGAAGCTTTTTAGACATTTCTAAAGCGATAGGGCGAAGTGCTGCGGCATCACTTTTTATGTCGAGAATGCCAAATACTGAACACATAGAACTTCCTTTTAAATAATTTCTAAATCAACTGTATTCAATTTGCCATTCTGGCTAAAAAAAGCAACCGGATGTGAGCAAAAAAATAATATAAAGGGTGTTATGTTAGAAATTATTTAATTATTTTGTTGTTTTGGTGTTTGGTATCTAAATGTGGTTGCTTTTTTATACAAAAACCTCTCAAAAGTGCGAAAATTCACAGCCTTGAGAGGTTTTTCTGAGAGGGATTTAGGCTAGATTTTGTTAATGTTTGGGTTTAATTGCTCACAAACATGGCGAGCAAAACCACTACCGGCTTCGCTGTAGATATTGAATGCGGCATCAACACCATTCTCTTTCAAGGTTTCGAGTTGATCAGGGTATTCTGCGATAGCTGCGATCTGTCCTTTAAAGTTACGTGACTTTAGTTGATCTAAAGCGGTCTGGTTACCTTGGTGATGTGGCATGGCTAAGATAACCAGCTTTACATTCGCAGTATCTAAGATGCGCTCCCAGAAGTCTGGGTCGGTCGCGTCGCCAGAAATCACGTTTCTACCGTGGCTTCTGTGGTTGTGTGCTGCTTCTTCACGAACTTCGACACCTAAACTTACCTTGCCATAGCGAGAGCGTAATTCGTCATAAGCACCAGTACCAATTCGGCCCATACCAAGAATAAGCACTTGGGCACGACCAGGATCAATTCGCTTATCGCGTCGGTGAAGCTTTTCTGAGGCATGCTCTTTTAGCCATTTACCTGACTGCTGATAAAGCTTGTGACCAGCTCGATTTAAAGGTGCAGCGATTAAGAAAGACAGCGAAACCGCAATCGCGACGGCAACTAGGATATCGCCAGACATCCAACCCATCTTGAAGGCTAGGCCACCAACGATGAGGCCAAATTCGCTGTAGTTAAACAGTGATAAAGAGGCAAGTAGAGACGTTCGAACACGGAACTTGAAGCGGTTAAGCACCAAGAAGTAGAGAACTCCTTTCACTGGCAGCATCAGCAAGAACAAGATTGCAAGCATAAAGCCTTGAATGGTTGGTTGCTCTGACAAACCAATGTTCAAGAAGAAACAGACAAGGAAAAGCTCTTTAAGGTTAAACAGCGATTTTGATAACTCTGAGGCTTTTGGATGACCAGCAAGCAGCATACCTAGAACAAGAGCGCCCAGGTCTGGCTTAACACCAACCAAATGGAATAAACCAGCACCGACGACTAATGCGAAGAAGATGCCGGAAAGAACCAACATTTCGCCGTGTCCAACCCAATCAAGAATTTTGTAGAACAGTGGGCGTAATAAAGGTAGGGCAAATAGCGCAATTGCATACCACTCTGGTATTTTACCGGTCGAGGCCGTTAGGAATACCACCGCGAAAATATCTTGCATGACCAAGATACCAATCGCCAATGTACCGTAGGTCGCATTCATTTCGCCTTTCTCTTGAAGAGTCTTTACCGCAAATACGGTACTCGAGAATGATAGGGCGAAGCCGAGTAGAACAATCTGCTCGGCTGACATAGCTGCCAGTGACGAAATGCCAAGGAACTTAAAACCAAATAGGGCGACGGCAAAAAACAGAGTGGATAAAAGGTTATGTATTGTCGCGCCAGCCCAGATCTCTTTAGAGAGTAGGGTTTTGATATCTAGCTTCAAGCCGATGGTGAATAGGAGCAGGGTGACACCGAGGTCAGCCAAGGTAATGATGGTGTCATTCGTTTCGAAACCAAAGGCGAAAAGCCCAAATCCCGCAACCAAAAAACCAACCAGTGGCGGAAGATGACATTTTAAAGCAATAAATCCTGCGATAAACGCAGTGGATATTAATATAAGTTCCATAACTTGTTGTTGTAGTTCCCTAGCTTAAAAAAACGGGCCGTGTTTTTACAAACACGGCCCGCGGAAAATCAGAATTGTTGTTCTTTAATCTTCAAGTAACTTCTGCAGTAACACACCGTTGAGCATGGCGCGCTTGATCATAGCAAAAGCTCCCATCGTAGGATGTTTATCGATCTGTGATGCTACAATAGGCAGGCCGCTATGGAAAGTCGTTAGGGACTGATTCTCTACATTACGCTTAATTGCAGGGAAAACAATCTCTTGTGCCTTAGTAATATCACCAGCAATGATCACTTTTTGAGGGTTAAATAGGTTGATCGTCATGGCGATCGCTTTACCTAACTGGTTTCCTACTCGAACCAAGCTCTGCTTAGCTAATTCGTCACCATTCATTGCATGGTCGCAAACGTCTTGAATAGTAATACGCTCAAGTTCGGTTAAAGAAGACTCATAACCTTGTTTAATCAGCTTTTGCACGCGCTCTACGATTGCTGGATTCGCCGCTACCGTTTCAAGACAACCAAAGTTACCACATTGGCACTGTTCACCAAGTGGATCGATTTGGATATGACCGATTTCACCGACGTTACGGTTATGGCCTAAGAAAACCTGACCGTTAACGATAATACCCGCACCAGTACCGCGGTGAACACTCACTAAGATAGAGTCTTGGCTGTCTTGGCTCGCGCCAAAGTAGTGCTCCGCTAATGCCATTCCGCGAACATCGTTACCAACAAAACAAGCGACATGGAATGTGTCGCGAATAATGTCGCTCAATGCAAGGTTATCGATGTCTGTATTTGGCATGTACTCAACGACACCCGTCGTCGGGTTAACTAAGCCTGGAAGAGTTACGCCAATCGCAATCAGCTGATCGATTTTCGGTTGGTGCTCAGCAATGAAGGCCTTAAGCGTGTTGACCAAGCCCTGGGTAAGGTCTGATTGGTCTGAATAATTCAGGTCTTGCTGCTGGAAAGCCAATTCACGACCACCAAGGTCATGAAGGCTAACTTGAATATAGTCTCGACCTAAGCGCACAGCGATAGAGTGGAAAGGCTCTACTTCTGTGGTTAGAGAGATAGCGCGTCTACCGCCAGTAGACGCTTGCTGTGCGACCTCTTTGATTAGGCCGCGCTCTAATAATTGGCGGGTAATTTTTGTAACACTTGCCGGTGCGAGTTGGCTTACATCAGCCACTTGTATACGACTGATAGGCCCTTGTTGGTCTATTAGTCGGTATACCGCCGCACTGTTTAGTTGTTTAACTAAGTCTACGTTACCTATTTGTCCGCCATTCATACTTAATTGTGCTCGTATTGTCCATTAACAACAGTCGCTTTAACGTTAAAGTCTCGGTCAAATACAGCTAGGTTTGCAACCATGCCTTTTTTGATTCGACCTAGCTTGCTTTCTACACCGATAGCCGTAGCTGGGTATAGCGTAGCCATGCGAAGAGCTTCGTCTAAAGCGATACCAGCGTGCTCAACTGTATTCTGAACTGCTTCAATCATAGTCAGAGCTGAGCCGCCCAGTGTGCCGTTTTCATCAACACACTTACCATCTCGGTAATATACTTTCTTACCGACAAAAATAAAGTATTCCATGTCAGCACCTGCAGGAGCTGTGGCATCCGTCACTAATACCAACTTTTCTCCCTTGATTTTGTGCGCAATTCTGATGTTTGCGTAATCAACGTGGAAGCCGTCGGCGATGATGCCTGCGTATACTTCTGGCGTATCGTAAATTGCGCCAACCACACCTGGTTCACGACCAACCATAGGTGTCATTGCATTGAATAGGTGCGTTGCGAATGTGATACCAGATTCGAAACCTTGGCGTGCTTCTGCATAAGTTGCGTTGGTGTGACCGATAGAAACAACAACACCAGCTTTGTGCAGACGCTCGATATGCTCTGGGTCGTTCAGCTCAGGAGCCAGTGTTACTTTCGCAACAAGGTCGCTGTTCTCACAGATAAGCTCAATCATCTCGCTGTCAGACTTACGAATATGATCAACGCTGTGAATGCCTTTTTTTGCAACGTTTAGGTATGGACCTTCAAGGTGAAGACCTAAAGATTGGTTCTGGTATTGGTTGTGGTACTCACGAGCAGCTGTGATAACAGCGCGCATGTCTTCGTCTGAAGAAGTGATCAGAGTCGGTAAGAAGCTAGTACAGCCTGATTTTAGGTTGGCTTTGTGCATGATCTGCATTGTTTCTGCAGTGATCTCATCGTTCAGCATTACACCGCCACAACCATTAAGTTGTAGGTCAATGAAACCTGGACTTAGGTTTGCTCCGTCTAGGTCGCGAACCTCGATACCTTCCGGTAATTCAGAGATAGGGCAGACTTTTTTGATCAGTTCGTTTTCGATTACTACAGCATGATCGGTTAGAACATCACTACCAGTGTAAATTTTACAGTTACTTAGCGCGTACATAGTCAGCTAATCCTTATTTCGTCAGATCTTTTAAATTCGTTCGTTACCTAAATGTGGACTTAGTTTGCGAGCATCATTTACGTAACGATTTATCTTTTATGGGCAAACGGCTTCAAAAAGGGAAGCGATTTTAAGTGTTTGAAAAATATGTGAACAATTCATTGTTTTTATGATTATGGGTTAAGAAATATCAGTAAGTTAGCTGGCTTTTAAAGCTGAACATAACCCACTCTTGACCCAATAGTTAGATTTGGATTTTATCTATAAATGTCCATTTTTTTGAATGATAAAATAAGTTTTATGATCTCGCTAGCAAAAACCTCTGGATTTGGTAAAAACTGGTGATTACGATCACAAATGATAAGGTTTTAATTTGCGGAGCAAAATTAATTGAATACACTGAATAGGACTAAATTGAGCGACTAAAATAAGTTTCTCAAACGAATTCTAAAAAATCCTATAGGGGGAAACAACTGGTGAATATTCTAGGATATGCACAGAAGCTAGGTAAGGCGTTAATGCTACCTATCGCAACGCTTCCGATTGCGGCGCTTCTATTACGTTTAGGTCAAGGCGATCTACTTGATATTCCATTCATGGCGCAAGCTGGTGGTGCTATCTTCGGTAACCTACCATTGCTATTTGGTCTAGGTATCGCGATTGGTCTTTCTAAAGACGGTAACGGCGCAGCGGGTCTTGCTGGTGCAGTTGCTTACTTCGTTCTAACAGCGACAGCGACAACGATTAACGCTGACGTTAACATGTCTTTCTTCGGCGGTATCTTCGCAGGTATCATCGCGGGTCACTCTTACAACGCTTTCCATGCTACACGCCTTCCTGAGTGGCTGGCATTCTTCGCAGGTAAACGTTTAGTACCAATCATGGCTGGTCTATTTGCACTTGTTGCAGGTGCTGTATCTGGTGTGGTTTGGCCTGGTGTTCAATCTGGTCTAGACGCACTGGCTCACGCAGTATCAACGTCTGGCGCTATCGGTCAATTCGTTTACGGTACTCTTAACCGTGCACTTATCCCTGTAGGTCTACACCACGTATTGAACTCGTACTTCTGGTTCGGTATGGGTACATGTCAAGAAATCATCGTTGCTGGTCAAGGCGCATTCGCTAACATCACTCAACTTTGTGTTGACCCATCTCTAGCTAAAACTCTAGTTGTTGGCCAAGAGCACACATTCACATTCGCTAACTCTGTAACTCCAGAAATCACTACTGTTGTTAAAGAAGTTACTGACACTGTTAAGTCTGGCGACCTACACCGTTTCTTCGGTGGCGATAAAGGTGCAGGCGTATTCATGAACGGTTTCTTCCCAGTAATGATGTTCGGTCTACCAGGTGCTGCACTTGCAATGTACCTAGCAGCTCCTGCTGAAAAACGTAGCCAAGTTGGTGGTGCACTATTCTCAGTAGCATTCTGTTCATTCCTAACTGGTATCACAGAGCCGCTAGAATTCATGTTCGTATTCCTAGCTCCTGCTCTATACGCAATGCACGCAGTATTCACTGGTCTGTCTCTAGTTGTTGCTAACATGTTTGGTACTCTGCACGGTTTCGGTTTCTCTGCTGGTCTTATCGACTTCGTATTGAACTGGGGTCTAGCAACTAAACCTCTAGTACTTCTAGCAATCGGCCTTGGCTTCGGTGCTCTATACTTCTTCACTTTCTCTTTCGCAATCCGCGCTTTCAACCTGAAATCGCCAGGTCGTGAAGATGACGAAGAAGCTGCAGCTCCAGCTGGTGACGCTCCAAAAGGCGACCTTGCACGTCAATACCTGAAAGCTCTAGGTGGTCACGACAACCTAACTTCAATCGACGCTTGTATCACACGTCTACGTCTAACTCTTAAAGACCGCTCTGTTGCTGACGAAGCAGTTCTTAAGAAGCTAGGTGCTAAAGGTGTTGTGAAGCTAGGTGAAAACAACCTACAAGTTATCCTAGGCCCACTTGCTGAAATCGTAGCTGGCGAAATGAAAGCTATCGGCGCAGGTGAAGACCTATCTGATGTAAAACTTCCATAGTAAGGAAGTACTTAACTGAGCAGTCATTAATACTCTCAAGTAAGTGTCAAATTGAAGGCCTCCCATATGGGAGGCTTTTTTGTATCTGCAGTTTAAGGCTTTGGGATACGGTTCGTTCTATTCTTCATCGAATAGCAGAAATAATCGTAATTAACGGACGGTTCTTATTGTGCAAAGGCGAAGAATTGTGGATGATTAGCAACAATGATCTTTCTATCTAGAGCTGACGCTAAAAGTGGCGCTTGGCTAGGAGATAAAAGATAACTTTCTCTGACAATACTAAATACATAGAGGTGCTATAGATGAGTGAAGCTGAGGCTCGTCCATCGAATTTCATTCGCCAAATTATTGATAAAGATTTAGCGGATGGTACACACAGTAGCGTGCATACTCGTTTCCCGCCGGAGCCAAATGGTTACCTGCACATCGGTCACGCTAAATCTATTTGCTTGAATTTTGGTATTGCTCAGGACTACCAGGGACAATGTAATCTTCGTTTCGATGATACAAACCCTGAAAAAGAAGACGTTGAATACGTTGAGTCAATTAAGAATGATGTAAGCTGGTTAGGCTTCGAATGGTCTGGTGACATTTGTTACTCATCAAACTACTTCGATACGCTTTACGCTTATGCTGTCGAATTAATTAATAAAGGCTTAGCGTACGTTGACGAGCTAAGTCCTGAGCAGATCCGCGAATACCGTGGCACGCTAAAAGAGCCAGGTAAAGCAAGCCCATACCGCGACCGCAGCCCTGAAGAGAACCTAGCGTTATTTGAAAAAATGCGTGACGGTGGCTTTGAAGAAGGTAAAGCGTGTCTGCGTGCCAAGATCGACATGAGCTCGTCATTCATGGTAATGCGTGATCCTGTTATCTACCGTGTTCGTTTTGCTCACCACCATCAGACAGGTGACAAATGGTGCATTTACCCAATGTACGATTTCACTCACTGTATTTCTGATGCGCTGGAAGGTATTACGCACTCTATCTGTACTCTTGAATTCCAAGATAACCGTCGTTTGTACGACTGGGTTCTAGATAACATTACGATCGATTGCCAACCTCGTCAGTACGAGTTCAGCCGTCTGAATCTTGAATACACGGTGATGTCTAAGCGCAAACTAAACCAACTTGTGGTTGAAAACCTAGTTCAAGGTTGGGATGACCCACGTATGCCGACTATCT
This sequence comes from Vibrio sp. Makdt, assembly GCF_027587015.1. Lineage (NCBI taxonomy): Bacteria > Pseudomonadati > Pseudomonadota > Gammaproteobacteria > Vibrionales > Vibrionaceae > Vibrio > Vibrio sp. Makdt. The sequence continues at coordinate 71,567 of NZ_JAPPTH010000018.1, read as the reverse complement.
CTGGTTTACGTCGTCGTGGTTTCACTTCCGCGTCTATTCGTGAGTTCTGTAAGCGTATCGGTGTGACTAAACAAGAGAACATGATTGAGTTCGGTTCACTTGAGTCTTGTATCCGTGATGACTTGAACGAAAATGCACCACGTGCAATGGCTGTTCTAGACCCGGTTAAGATTGTGATTGAAAACTACGATGCAGACAAGGTAGAAACACTAACGGTTGCTAATCACCCGAACAAACCTGAAATGGGTACTCGTGAAGTACCGTTTACTCGTGAAGTTTGGATCGAGCGTGATGACTTCCGTGAAGAAGCAAACAAGAAGTACAAACGTTTGGTTCTAGGTAAAGAAGTTCGTCTACGTGGTGCTTACGTAATTAAAGCAGAGCGTATCGAGAAAGATGCAGAAGGCAACATTACAACTATCTTCTGTTCTTACGATGACGAAACGCTAGGTAAGAACCCGGCAGATGGCCGCAAAGTGAAGGGTGTTATCCACTGGGTATCTGCTGATAAAGCACTGCCAGCTGAGATTCGTCTATACGATCGTCTATTCACTGTTGCAAACCCAGCTGCTGCGGATGATTTCGCTGCAACGATCAACCCAGAGTCTCTGGTTAAGTTGAACGGTTTTGTAGAGCCTAGCCTAGCGGAGGCTGCTGCTGAGCAAGGTTTCCAATTTGAGCGTACAGGCTACTTCTGTGTCGATTCAAAAGACTCTAAAGCAGATGCGTTGGTATTCAACCGCACGGTTGGCCTACGTGATACTTGGGGTAAAGCTGAAGCATAATTGCTAACGCTAACAAGTTATCTAATAAAAAACCGGCCTAGTGTCGGTTTTTTTGTCACTGTATATCCTGCTTATGTGATATCAGATATCTTCAGGTCGAGAATTTGTGATTTCTCCAGTGCGGGAGTTGTACCAAAACACGTATTCCGCTCTGTCTGGGTTTCTGTGGTGACCCTCTGCGGTATAGATGTAGTAGCAAAGTGCTTGAGCGGTCTCTGAGCCACCCTCTTTAGTTAAAAAGGTTAGGTTTTGGCGGCGTGAGACAAAATCGAATCCATCAAAATTATCTCTATCTGTTGTGACGGTTAGATCGGTATTCATGATCGCGTCCCAAATAGCGACACACCCTTGATGACCTTTACCTATATTGTAGGGAGCGCCCATCGGAGAGTTTTTATCGACACCTAAAGGGTAGCCTTCATCATTCATATCCAATTGAGGGTTGCCGTTGGCATCTTCTCCAAAGCCAGGTAGGTCGTTCATTTCTGAATTACCGCCGCCATTCACAAGCCATTTGCTGTGAGCAAACGTAATCGCACTTTGAAACTGAGACTGAGCACCGTTGAAAATAGCAATTCGGCTATCACTTTGCAGATTTAAAAAGCGAGGAAGTGCAATAACAGAAAGCACGGTTATGATCACAATCACAACCAGTAGCTCTATCAAGGTAAATGCTTTTATATGCGGTCGCTTTCTGTATGAGTCGTTCATGATAGCTACAAATAAAAAACGCTGACCGAAGTCAGCGTTTTTTTAATTTTTCGGTTTGTGCGCGTCTGGGTTACCTTTGCAATCACCCGTCATGCTTTTACCGTAAAGGTATAAACTGTGGTTCGTTAGCTGAACGTTGTAACGCTTCGCTATCTCTTTTTGTCTCTCTTCGATGATGTCATCAGAGAACTCGATAACTTCGCCACAATCTAGACATACTAGGTGATCGTGGTGGTGCTGTGTTGAAAGTTCGAATACAGACTTACCGCCTTCAAAATGGTGGCGAGTTACAATGCCAGCGTCATCGAATTGGTTTAATACTCGATAAACGGTCGCAAGCCCGATCTCTTCACCTAAGTCGATCAGCTTTTTATATAAATCTTCAGCACTAATATGTTGGCAGTCTGGTTGTTGTAATACTTCTAAAATTTTGAGCCTTGGGAGGGTCACTTTAAGACCAGCATCTTTTAGCGCTTGATTATTGTCTGACATATACTTTCCTGTTGATGATCTGCAGCAATTAACAGAATTCAATATTAATACCATTATAGTTTAGTCAGGCATAACAATAAACCACGAACTTCAAAGGGTTACTAATCAACATCACAATCTGTTTTGTAAATTGGAAGTATCTCACTTATAGTGGAGGTACGACCAGTCAGGGTGGCGGTAATTCTAATATGAACACGGAATGTTGTTATGAATAAGCAACTTGCAAAAATATACAAACCAAACATCGTAAAATTCGCTCTTAATATTTGGCCTCCATTTTGGGGAGCAGGGATAAAGATAGCCCATATTAGTTCGGATTTTAGGGTAGTAAAAACAGTGCTTAAGTTACGCTGGTGGAATAAAAATGCCAATCGTACTCAGTATGGCGGTAGCATATTTTCCCTCACGGATCCTGTTTACTCATTGATGTTAATGGGAATTTTAGGTGAAAGGTATTATGTGTGGGACAAAGAGGCGAGCATTAACTTCATCAAACCTGGTCAGTCGGATTTGTATGCAGACTTTGAAATAAGCCAAGGTCAGCTTGACGAAATCTACCGTCAGACTCAACTTGGTGAGAAGTGTTTTCCTGAGTTTATAATTTATGTCAAAGATAAACAGGGTAATGTGGTTTCAGAAATTCAGCGTACGCTTTATGTCAGAAAGAAGCCACAATTCAGAGATGATGACGAAGCACTAGAAGCAGAGTGCTAATTTAGACAGACAGAACTTATATAGACAAATAGAAAAAAACCTCCAATTAGGAGGTTTTTTAATATCTAGAGAGTTGTCACTAATTGTAACAATGGACAACTACCAGAGAATTAGTCTTCAAGCTCTGCTAGGCACATCTCTTCGTGGATTTGTTTAACCCAGTTAGATACACGCTCATCAGTTAGCTCTGGTTGACGGTCTTCGTCGATACATAGACCAACGAATTGGCTGTCATCGCCTTCAACTAGACCTTTAGATGCTTCGAACTCGTAGCCTTCAGTAGAAGTGTAACCTAGGATAGTACCGCCTTTCGCTTCAACGATGTCACGGATAGTACCCATAGCATCACAGAAGTATTCTGCGTAATCTTCTTGGTCACCACAACCAAAGATAGCAACAAGCTTAGTTGAGAAATCAATAGCTTCTAGCTCTGGGAAGAAATCATCCCAATCACATTGTGCTTCGCCGTAGTACCACGTAGGGATACCAAGCAGCAGTAGATCGAAGTTATCGATATCTTCTTTGCTGCTTTTTGCAATGTCTTGAACGTGAACGAGCTGTTTGCTCAATTGCTTTTGAATCATCTTAGCAACAGCTTCAGTGTTACCTGTATCGCTACCAAAGAAGAGACCTACACTTGCCATAGAATCATTACCTTTCATTTTGTCTGTTGTCGGTGTAATAAAGTTCGGAGGGGAATCGTTAGATCCCAGTTCCTTCCCAGCTTAGTTGGATTATCCCTTTGGCGATAAAACCTGCACAGCCAAGGAAAAGTACTAACCACACAATGCGACGACCAAATGGAGGAACATTTCCTTGCTTGAGAACGTCCTTAATTGCCATACCGATCAAAAAGAAAATCGCGGCAAATAGGAGATCTAAACCAACAGATTCAATGATGTTCATGTAGTCGTAAAGCATGGGAACCTTATATACCAATTTTGCTTGGGCGCACTATATCACTGTTGCGAGATAAAGTTAATGTGCAGTGATTACTCAGCTCTCATTTATCTGCATGAAAAAGCGCACTTAAGCGATGAATTTTCGAATTGCTCTCAGCACTTCAGCTGGCTTTTCTGCGTGTAGCCAGTGGCCGGTATTCGCAATAACGTGCGCCTTTGCGTTAGAAAATTGCTGTTGGACCGCAGTTTGGTGCTCAGCCGTGAGGTAGTCCGAATCCCCACCTTTTATTAGTAAGGTTTTGACTGAGGTTTTGTCGATCGGTTCCCAACCAATAATGTGTGGGTAGTTGCTCAGTAACGAAGCGACGTTAAAGCGCCACTCCATAATGCCTTCTTCTGACTTGAATAGTGATTTTGTTAAGAATTGGCGAACACCGTCTATTTCGATATGTTTGGCGAGCACTTTAAGTGCTTCGGCACGAGATCCTGGCTTTTCTTCAATTACTGCTTGCAGGCCTGCGAATACGTTGTCGTGACGGCTTTGGGTGTAAGCGACTGGTGCCATGTCCAATACAATCAGTTTACGCAGCTCTAGGTGTTGGGTTAGCGCCATAGCAACTTTTCCGCCCATCGAGTGACCAATGACAGTGACGTCATTCAGCTCGAGATCTTTCAACAGTTGAGCGACATCTTGTGCCATCGCTTGGTAATTATGGGTATCACTGTGGAAGGATTGTCCATGGTTACGAAGATCGATACTCAGTACCTGATGATCGGTTTTTAGATCCCTGGCTAACAAGCCTAGGTTGTCCAGATTACCGAATAATCCATGGATCAAAACTATGGTGTGACCCTCACCTTCGATTTTATAGTTGAGCTGTACTGACATTTTTATCTTATTCATGGTGGGTTTGACGTAGAGTATCCGCGCGGATCTCGCTATAATCCCCCTGAGTTTAAACATTGAGATTGTGAAAAGCGAATGAAAACAATTGAGGTTGATGAGGACCTATACCGTTTTATTGCGGGTCAGACAGAACGTATTGGCGAAAGCGCTTCAGATATTCTGCGCCGCTTGTTACAGGTTGATAGCCAAGGCATGGCTCCGATCGAAGAGATCGTAGAGCCGAAAGGTATCGTTGTTAGCAAAGAGGTAGGCTTTACTCCAGAGAAGTTCGATGGCGTTAAAGAAATGCGCTCACTACTAATATCAGATGAGTTTGCATCATTAAAGAAAGCCATTGATCGTTTCATGCTGGTGTTATCAACACTGCATAAAATCGACCCTTTAAGCTTTTCAGAAGCAACTCAAGTGAAAGGCCGCAAGCGTGTTTACTTTGCAGACAACGAAGCGACGTTACTAGCAAACGGTAACACGACTAAGCCTAAAGCCATTCCACAAAGTCCTTTTTGGGTTATTACAAATAATAATACTAGCCGCAAAAGACAGATGGTTGAGCAGCTTATGAGCCGCATGAATTTCCAAGCAGAATTGATTGAAAAAGTAACAGGTTCAATTTAACGAAATCTGATTTAAACCTCATAATATCCATGGATAAGAAGATATTATGAGGTTTTTTTGTTTTTAAATTTTATATATATAAGGATGTCGAAAAATGGCTATGCACCCTCGTGCTGGGCAAAAAGCTCAGCAGGAAGATCTTCATAATATTCCGGCTTTAGTGGCTAACTATTTCTTACAGCAACCGGATGCGACTAACCCAGATCACAAGGTACTATTCGGTACTTCAGGTCACCGCGGTACAGCAGACAAATCAACATTTAACGAAAACCACATTTTAGCGATTGCACAAGCAGTGGCTGAGGTGCGTGCTGAGCAGGGTACAACAGGCCCGCTTTTCTTAGGTAAAGATACGCACGCGCTATCTGAACCTGCATTTTCTACGGTAATCGAAGTACTTGTAGCGAACGGTGTTGAAGTTATTATTCAAGAAAACAACGGCTTTACTCCAACACCTGGTATCTCGCATGCGATTCTTACGCACAACCTAGTGAATGACAAAAAAGCCGACGGCATCGTTATCACACCTTCACACAACCCACCTCAAGATGGCGGTATCAAATACAACCCGACACACGGTGGTCCTGCTGAAGCTGAATTGACTCAAGCGATTGAAGACCGTGCGAACGTGATCATTGCTGAGCAAATGCAAGGTGTAAAACGCACTCCTATCGCACAGGCTAAACAGTCTGAGTTAGTGAAAGAAGTCGATCTTGTTGCTCCATACGTTGCTGACTTGGTGAACGTGGTTGATATGGAAGCGATCCAGAAAGCGAACATCAAAATTGGTGTTGATCCACTGGGCGGCAGCGGTATTGATTACTGGCGTCAAATTGGTAAAGCGTACAACCTAGATCTTACTTTGGTAAGTGAAGCGGTTGACCCTTCATTCCAATTCATGTCTCTAGATAAAGATGGCGTGGTTCGTATGGACTGTTCTTCGCCATACGCAATGGCAGGTTTGCTTGCACTTAAAGATGAATACGCGCTAGCGTTTGGTAACGACCCTGATTACGATCGCCACGGCATTGTTACACCTAAAGGCCTAATGAACCCAAACCACTTCCTAGCGGTTTGTATCGATTACCTATACCGTAACCGTGAAGGTTGGGGTAAAGAGGTTGCTGTTGGTAAAACTTTGGTATCAAGCGCATTGATCGACCGTGTAGTAGCAGACTTAGGTCGTGAACTTTGTGAAGTGCCAGTTGGTTTCAAATGGTTCGTTGATGGCCTTTACAACGGTCAGTTTGGTTTCGGTGGTGAGGAGAGTGCAGGTGCATCTTTCTTACGTAAAGACGGTACGCCTTGGTCAACAGATAAAGATGGCCTAATTCTTTGCCTACTTGCTGCTGAGATCACAGCCGTTACAGGTAAGAACCCACAAGAATACTACGAAAAACTGGCTGCTAAACACGGTGAATCTAAGTACAACCGTATTCAAGCGGTAGCAAATGGCGCACAAAAAGACGTGCTGAAAAAGCTATCTCCAGAGATGGTTTCTGCTGAAACGCTTGCTGGCGATGCGATTACTGCTCGCTTAACGCATGCTCCTGGTAATGGCGCTGCGATTGGTGGCCTTAAAGTGACCACTGAGAACGGTTGGTTCGCTGCTCGTCCATCAGGCACTGAAGACATCTACAAGATCTACTGTGAAAGCTTTAAAGGTGAAGAGCACCTAAAAGCAATCGAAGCAGAAGCTCAAGAGATTGTTAACCAAGTATTTGCCGCTGCAGGTCTATAATCGAATACGATTCATAGAGTTATAAAGCAAATAATCGAAGGGTTGATGTGAAAGCATCAGCCCTTTTTATTTGTCTGTGAGTAAGTGGCTAGACTAAGTCAGTTGAATGACGAATGGATTAGCCGTGTGGCCAACTTTGTGGCATCACAAACCAGAATTGACCAGACTTAGTTTGCCCGTGAACAAAGCGGTCACCAAATTCGGTGATAGGTTCACCGCTGAAATCATCCGTTCCTGCGGCCCATTGCTCTTTGTTTAGAGGATAGAGTGTTTCGGTGATCAAGTGAGCCTGATTTTGATAACACCAAAATCCATTTACTTGGCTTGGGTTAATGCTGTAGCCCAAACATTCTGTAGGTATATTTTGTTCTAGAAATGGGTTGGTATAGAGGCGACCTTGCATCAGAAGATGTTTTGAGTCGACATCGATCTCCGGGTACTGCTCAACACAGGCGTTTGAAGAGGACATACCAAGTTGATGGCAGAGCATCCTATCGAGCTTCTTGTCCAATTGGTCGTGAGAATTGGGACCAAACCATGTTTGCTCATGAAGTAGGTAAAACTTAATTGCCACTTCCCAGTGTTCTAATTTTTGGCTGCTCGTGTCTTCCAGGATAAAGTCGATTGCGCCAAGTGTTCGTCCCTCAACATTAATCTGAATCTCATCGTGCTTGATTGAATAATTATCCGAAGTCATGATGACTTGTTCACATAAGTGTTGGTAGAGGAAACCTAATCTAGGGTTACCATTATAAATATGTGACTCGTCGAGTGCTTGGTGGTTTGAGAATACACTGAGATCAGAAATGGGCGGCTTGATTTCCAGTAGTGGTGGTGAGCAAATCACCCATTGGTAAAAACGTTGCAGTTCAGTCATCGGTTCCTCGTAAACTTTAGTCATCTGTTCTTAATAAACAGAGGGCAGGGCTTTCGACATTCTACCCGTAAATTGATATAACGACGTTATTATAAAGGTGAGCTGGAAATAAAAATGAATAACTTACAGTTAGAAAAGCTACTGAACGAAAAACTGCAGCCACAGCAGATTAAAGATTACTGCCCAAACGGCCTTCAAGTTGAAGGTGCTCCTGAGGTCAAGCGCATCGTCACTGGTGTAACGGCTTCGCAAGCTTTGATTAATAAAGCGGTTGAGCTAAAGGCTGATGCTTTGTTGGTTCATCACGGTTTCTTTTGGAAAGGTGAGTCAGAGGCAATTCGTGGCATGAAGGGCAAACGCATTCGCACTCTGATTAAGAATGACATTAACCTTTTGGGTTATCACTTACCTCTCGATATCCATCCTGAACTTGGTAACAACGCCAAACTCGCTGAACTGCTTGATATTGAAGTAGAAGGTGGCTTGGAAGGGCACCCACAATCGGTTGCTATGTTTGGTAGATTAAAGACACCGATGACCGGTGCTGAGTTTGCGGCAAAAATTGATCAAGTACTGAATCGTAAGCCGCTACATATTGCTCCTGAAAACGCAGATAAAATGATTGAAACGGTAGGTTGGTGTACTGGCGGCGGTCAAGATTACATTGAACTTGCAGCCTCTCAAGGTATCGACGCATTTATCTCTGGTGAAATTTCTGAGCGCACAACTTACTCGGCTCGCGAGCAAGACATCCATTATTTTGCTGCAGGTCACCATGCGACAGAACGCTACGGCGTGAAGGCACTAGGTGAGTGGTTAGCAAAAGAGCACGGCTTGGATGTTGAGTTTATCGATATCGATAATCCAGTGTAAAAACAGATGCTAGATGAGGGATACGAGCAAATAGTGTTCGTCATTCCCCAGACTGACGAAGGAGGGAGTAGAGAATTTTTTTGGGCTATCTACTCGTTGAATGAGATCCCCAACTCACTCGTCCCTCGTTTTTGGGGATGACGGCATAGTTTGCTCCTATAGTCATTCCTTAGACTGACGAAGGAAAGAGTAGGGAATCTTTTTGGGCTATCTATTCGTTGAATGAGATCCCCAACTCACTCGTCCCTCACTCTTAGGTATAACGAGCAACTATAAATTTGTATCTGTCGATGTTATGCGCGAGTCAGAGCGTTAAAGAGTCATATCCGAATCCGTCATTCCCTAGACTGACGAAGGAGTGAGTAGGGAAACTCTTTGGGCTATCTAATCGTTGAATAAGATCCCCAACTCGCTCATTCCTCGCTCTTAGGTATAACGAGCACCTATAAATTTGTATCCGTCGATGTGATGCGCGAGTCAGAACGTTAAACGGTCATATCCGAATCCGTCATTCCCTAGACTGACGAAGGAAGGAGTAGGGAATCTCTTTGGGCTATCTACTCGTTGAATAAGATCCCCAACTCACTCGTTCCTCGCTCTTGAGGATGACAGTGTTGCGAGCACATAAAAGAAAAGGGTTGATGCGAAAGCATCAACCCTTTTTAACAATCATACTTTAATCGCAATTATTCACGTTCGTGAAGTGCTTTAAAGTCACGTTGCTCTTCACCAGTGTATAGCTGACGAGGACGACCGATACGGTTTGTCGGATCGCTGTGCATTTCGTTCCAGTGTGCAATCCAACCGATAGTACGAGACATCGCGAAGATTACTGTAAACATAGACACTGGAATGCCGATCGCTTTCAGAATGATACCTGAGTAGAAGTCTACGTTCGGGTATAGCTTCTTAGACACAAAGTATTCATCAGACAGAGCGATACGTTCAAGTTCCATTGCTACGTCAAGTAGTGGATCTTGGATGTTTAGCTCTTTAAGTACTTCGTGACACGCTTCGCGCATTACTGTTGCACGTGGATCGTAGTTCTTGTAAACGCGGTGACCGAAGCCCATCAAACGGAATGGGTCATCTTTGTCTTTCGCTTTTGCAACATACTCTTCGATGTTATCTACGCTACCGATCTCTTCAAGCATACGTAGACACGCTTCGTTTGCACCGCCGTGAGCTGGGCCCCAAAGTGACGCGATACCAGCTGCGATACACGCAAACGGGTTAGCACCAGATGAACCAGATAGACGTACTGTCGATGTAGAAGCGTTTTGTTCGTGATCAGCGTGTAGAGTGAAAATCTTATCCATTGCACGAGCTACGATAGGGTTTACTTCGTACTCTTCACATGGGTTTGCGAACATCATGTGTAAGAAGTTTTCTGCGTAGCCTAGGTCGTTACGTGGGTAGATAAACGGCTGACCGATTGAATATTTGTAACACATTGCTGCCAGTGTTGGCATTTTTGAAATTAGGCGGTAAGCCGCAATTTCACGGTGTGTATCGTTGTTGATATCAAGTGAGTCGTGGTAGAACGCTGCTAAAGCGCCTACAACACCACACATTACAGCCATTGGGTGAGCATCACGACGGAAGCCGTGGAAGAAACTAGCAATTTGCTCGTGAACCATAGTGTGACGTGTCACGGTAGTCTTGAACTTTTCGTATTCAGCTCGAGATGGGGCTTCACCGTAAAGAAGTATGTAACATACTTCTAAGTAATCAGCGTTATTGGCAAGTTGGTCAATTGGATAACCACGGTGTAAAAGGATACCTTTACCACCGTCAATAAAAGTGATTTGAGACTCACAAGATGCAGTGGCAAGAAAACCAGGGTCAAAAGTGAAAAAACCATTAGAACCTAGTGTACGAACATCGATCACTGGAGTACCTAGTACACCTTCTGTAATCGGCAGCTCGATTGGCGCTTGACCTTCAATGTGAAGGGTAGCTTTCTTATCCGCCATAACAATCTCCTTTGTTTATTATTTAATCCGTCCAGGATGTTTATGTGCCATTTTTTTACTGGTCTTACGTGGGAAAGTCAATTTTTCTGCAGCTTTGTGTGCACTTGTTAGTGTTTTTTACATTAAATTCGTTAAAAATCTGGTCTGTGTAGCATTATTTGTTACATCAATTGTATTAGAATGTTGCCGACCGTATAGTGGCGATGAAAAATTTGGTTAAAACCTTATAAATGCAAGGCTAAGAAGAAATGTGAGGTGTCTATCTTAATCTTGTTGTTAACAATTATTTTACAATTATCTAAGGCTCAACTTCAGTTATTTGTTAAGTTAATGTTAAATTTTGAAGGTTTGCGATCAAATTTTGTCCATAACAATATCATAAGGTTATTTAATGACCATAATGCTCAATGGAGCTGAGTGAGCAAGCCCGTGAAAGAAAGAAAGACAAGACCTGTTAATTTAGATTTACAGACCATCCACTTTCCGATCACTGCAATAGCTTCCATCCTACACCGTGTGTCTGGGGTGATTACTTTTGTTGCGATTGGAATTTTGCTTTGGTTACTATCCATTTCCCTCTCATCCCCAGTAGGCTTTATGGAAGCTAGCGACATTGTCGACGGTTTCTTCGTGAAGTTTATTCTGTGGGGCATTTTAACCGCTTTGGCTTACCACATTGCTGGTGGTATTCGTCACCTTCTTATGGACTTAGGTCACTTTGAAGAGCTGGAATCTGGCGCGAAGAGCGCTAAGGTTGCATTCGCAGCGACAGCGGTATTGTCTCTACTAGCGGGGATCTTAGTATGGTAAACAACGTTTCGACATTTGGCCGTAATGGCGTTCACGATTTCTTATTGATTCGTGCAACTGCAATCATTATGACGCTATATACAATTTATTTGGTGAGCTTTTGTGCCTTCACCGATATCTCTTACGTATCATGGACTCAGTTCTTTGGTGGAACTTTCACTAAAGTATTTACCATGTTAGCGCTTACTTCGGTTCTTGTTCACGCTTGGATCGGCCTATGGCAAGTGCTAACCGACTACATCAAGTGCGCTAAACTGCGTGTTGGCCTTCAAGTAGGTGTAGTTGCGGTTCTTCTTGGATATTTCTTCTCTGGTCTGTTTATTTTGTGGGGTGCGTAAGTGACTATTCCTGTTCGTGAGTTTGATGCCGTAGTTATCGGCGCTGGTGGTGCAGGTATGCGTGCCGCACTGCAAATTTCAGAGCAAGGCCTATCATGTGCATTGCTTTCTAAAGTTTTCCCAACTCGTTCTCATACCGTATCTGCTCAAGGTGGTATTACGGTTGCGCTAGGTAATGCGCACGAAGATCACTGGGAACAACATATGTATGACACAGTAAAAGGTTCTGATTACATCGGTGACCAAGATGCTATCGAATACATGTGTAAAAATGGCCCAGAATCAGTTATCGAACTAGAAAAGATGGGTCTTCCATTTTCTCGTTTCGACAACGGCACCATTTACCAACGTCCTTTTGGTGGCCAATCGAAAAACTTTGGTGGTGAGCAAGCGGCTCGTACCGCTGCAGCAGCTGACCGTACTGGTCACGCATTGCTACACACGCTTTACCAACAAAACATTAAGCACAAAACAACCGTGTTCTCTGAGTGGTACGCGCTTGATCTTGTGAAGAATGAAGACGGTGCCATTCTTGGTACAACAGCACTTTGCATGGAAACAGGCGAAGTATGCTACTTCAAAGCGAAAGCAACGATCCTAGCGACTGGCGGTGCTGGTCGTATCTACGCATCGACAACTAACGCACACATCAATACTGGTGACGGTGTTGGTATGGCGATTCGTGCTGGCGTTCCAATGCAAGATATCGAAATGTGGCAGTTCCACCCAACGGGTATTGCTGGCGCAGGTGTTCTTGTAACAGAAGGCTGTCGTGGTGAAGGTGGTTACCTTCTAAATAAAGACGGCGAACGTTTCATGGAACGTTACGCTCCAAACGCGAAAGACTTAGCGGGTCGTGACGTTGTTGCTCGTTCAATGATGGTCGAAATTCGTGAAGGTCGTGGTTGTGACGGTCCTTGGGGGCCACATATCAAGCTGAAACTTGACCACCTAGGTAAAGAGACACTTGAATCTCGTCTACCAGGTGTATGTGAACTGTCGCGTACATTCGCACACGTTGATCCAGTAAAAGAGCCAATCCCAGTAATCCCAACATGTCACTACATGATGGGTGGTGTACCGACACAAGTTTCTGGCCAAGCGATTAAGCAGGGTACAGATGGTAGCGATGTAGAAGTACAAGGTCTATTCGCTTGTGGTGAGATTGCTTCAGTATCCGTACACGGTGCTAACCGTCTAGGTGGTAACTCACTGCTTGATTTGGTTGTATTCGGTCGTGCTACAGGTCTACACCTAGGTGAGACTCTGAAGAAGCAAGCTGATGCGAAACCTGCAACGGAAGAAGATATCGCTCGTTCTCTAGAGCGCTACAACCGTTGGGAAAACAGCACAGACGGCGAAGATCCAGCGCAGATCCGTAAAGATCTACAGCAATGTATGCAGAACAACTTCTCTGTATTCCGCGAAGGTAAAGCAATGGCTGACGGCCTAGAAGAGCTTAAAGCAATTCGTGAGCGTCTGAAGAATGCACACCTTTCAGATAAGTCTACTGAGTTCAACACGCAGCGTATTGAGTGTCTAGAGCTTGAAAACCTAATGGAAACAGCTTACGCGACGGCTGTAGCGGCAAACTACCGCACAGAGAGTCGTGGTGCACATGCTCGTTTTGACTTCCCTGATCGTGATGATGAGCAATGGCTATGCCACACGCTTTACAATCCTGAGTCAGAAAGCATGACTAAGCGTAACGTAAACATGGAACCTATCCATCGTGAAGCGTTCCCGCCAAAAGCACGTACGTACTAAGGAGACATGACCATGAAACTGAATTTCTCTTTATACCGTTACAATCCAGATGTCGACCAAAAGCCTTACATGAAGGAATACACCCTAGAGGTGGATGAAGGTTCAGACATGATGCTTCTGGATGCGCTTATTCTACTGAAAGAACAAGATCCAACAATCGCATTCCGCCGCTCATGCCGTGAGGGTGTATGTGGTTCGGATGGTCTGAACATGAACGGTAAAAACGGTCTAGCGTGTATCACGCCTCTATCTGCGCTGAAAGGCGATAAGATCGTGATTCGCCCGCTGCCAGGTTTACCTGTTGTTCGTGACCTGATTGTTGATATGACTCAGTTCTACGATAACTACGAAAAAGTAAAACCATTCCTAGTGTCTGATGGCAATGTACCACCGGCACGTGAAAACTTACAAAGCCCTGATGAGCGTGCTCATTTAGATGGACTGTACGAATGTATCATGTGTGCATGTTGTACAACGTCATGCCCATCGTTCTGGTGGAACCCTGACAAGTTCATCGGACCAGCAGGCCTACTTGCCGCGTACCGTTGGCTAATTGATAGCCGAGATACAGCGACAGATGAACGTTTGTCTGATCTTGATGATGCATTTAGCGTTTTTCGTTGCCATGGCATCATGAATTGTGTAAGTGTTTGTCCTAAGGGATTAAATCCGACGAAAGCGATTGGTCACATCAAGACCATGTTAGTGAATCGTTCGGTTTAAGTTACAAAAAAATTGCCGCCCTAGAAGTTTTGGGGCGGCCTTTTAATAGCTCGGCATAGACCGCAGCAAACGTGAAAACTACTGGTTAAGGGAAAATATGCACAACGGCGTGATGAAGGCATGGCTCGAGTCTTCACACTTGGCTGGCGCCAATGCAACGTACGTAGAAGAACTCTATGAACTGTATCTAAGTGACCCCGATTCGGTAAGTGACGAATGGAGAAGTGTTTTTGAAGAATTGCCTGTGCAAGCTTCAGAAGCGGTGGAACAACCACACTCTCGTGTTCGTGAATACTTCCGTCGACTCGCTCAAGAAACAAAGCATTACAGTGTCCAAGTTAGTGATCCAGATGTCGATGCGAAACAAGTAAAAGTTCTGCAACTGATTAATGCTTATCGATTCCGAGGGCATCAAGCAGCAAATCTAGACCCCCTAGGTTTATGGAAGAGAGCGACAGTTGATGAACTGGACCCTTCTTTCCACACTCTTACCGAAGAAGACCTCAATGAGACGTTTAACGTCGGCTCTTACGCGATTGGCCAAGAGACGATGGTGCTTAAAGATTTACACAAATCTCTAAAGCAAACCTATTGTGGTTCAATTGGTGCTGAATACATGCACATGACTAATACAGAGCAAAAACGTTGGATTCAACAACGTTTAGAGTCTGTGTCTGGTCAACCCTCTTTCAACAAAGAAGAAAAGCAAGCTTTCCTAGAAGAGCTAACCGCTGCTGAAGGTCTTGAGCGCTATCTTGGTGCGAAATTCCCAGGCGCGAAACGTTTCTCGTTGGAAGGTGGTGATGCACTTATCCCAATGACGAAAGAGATCATTCGTCACGCTGGTGGACAAGGCATGCGTGAAGTCGTTGTTGGTATGGCTCACCGTGGTCGTCTAAACATGTTGGTTAACGTGCTTGGTAAAAAGCCGCAAGACCTGTTTGACGAGTTCGCGGGTAAGCACGACGAAACGTGGGGTACTGGTGATGTTAAATACCACCAAGGCTTCTCTGCGGATTTCGCGACACCAGGTGGCAACGTTCACTTAGCACTAGCATTTAACCCATCACACTTAGAAATCGTAAACCCAGTGGTTATCGGTTCAGTACGTGCACGTCAAGATCGCCTAGGTGATACTGATGGTAGCCGTGTACTGCCAATCACTATTCACGGTGACTCAGCAATCGCTGGTCAGGGTGTTGTGCAAGAGACGTTTAACATGTCTCAAGCTCGTGGTTTCTGTGTAGGTGGTACGGTTCGTATCGTTGTAAATAACCAAGTTGGTTTTACAACGTCTAACCCTCGCGACACACGCTCTACGATGTACTGTACCGATATCGCTAAGATGGTACAGGCTCCGATTTTCCACGTTAATGCTGATGATCCAGAAGCGGTTGCCTTTGTTGCTCGCTTAGCACTGGATTACCGTAATACTTTCAAACGTGATGTTGTTATCGACCTAGTTTGTTACCGTCGCCACGGTCACAACGAAGCCGATGAGCCGAACGCAACTCAGCCTTTGATGTACCAAAAAATCAAGAAGCACCCAACACCACGTAAGCTTTACGCTGACGTGCTAATGGAGCGCGGTGAGTTTGGTATTGATACGGCAACTCAGCTGGTTAACGAATATCGTGACGCACTTGATCACGGTGAAGTTGTGGTTAAAGAGTGGCGTCCAATGGCACTTCACTCTGTAGACTGGTCTCCTTACCTAGGTCACGACTGGAATATTGATTGGGACAACAAAGTTGATATTGAGCGTCTAAAAGACCTTGGTACTAAGATTTGCCAATACCCAGAGAGCCACAAACTGCAAAGCCGAGTAAATAAACTGTACAACGATCGTACTGCCATGGTGGATGGTGAGAAACAAGTCGATTGGGGTATGGCTGAAACTCTGGCGTATGCAACACTTGTTGATGATGGCAAGCGTATTCGTATCTCCGGCCAAGATTCAGGCCGTGGTACCTTCTTCCACCGTCACTCAGTACTGCACAACCAATCAGACGCAAGCACGTATGTTCCTCTTGCGAACATTCATGATAAGCAGGGTCCATTCCAAGTATTTGACTCGGTATTGTCTGAAGAAGCAGTGTTAGCGTTCGAGTATGGTTACGCAACAGCAGAGCCAAGCGGTCTAACCCTTTGGGAAGCACAATTTGGTGATTTCGCAAACGGTGCGCAAGTGGTTATCGACCAATTTATTTCGTCAGGTGAGCAAAAGTGGGCACGTCTATGTGGCTTGACTATGCTGCTTCCTCACGGCTATGAAGGCCAAGGCCCAGAGCACTCTTCTGCGCGTCTTGAGCGTTACCTTCAATTGTGTGCTGAACAAAATATGCAGGTTGTTGTTCCTTCAACACCGGCTCAGGTTTACCACATGATTCGTCGTCAGGTAGTTCGACCAATGCGTCGTCCTCTGATTGTAATGTCACCTAAGTCATTGCTTCGTCACCCGCTGTGTACGTCTTCTCTAGAAGACCTAGCAGAAGGTACGTTCCAACCAGCTATCGCAGAGATTGACGATATCGCTCCTGAGAACGTAAAACGCGTCGTATTCTGTTCAGGTAAGGTTTACTTCGACCTACTTGACCAAAGACGTAAGAACGAGCAAGACGACGTTGCTATTGTTCGTATTGAGCAGCTATACCCATTCCCTTACGAGGATGTTCGCGCTGCAATTGCACAATACACAAATGTCGTTGATTACGTTTGGTGTCAAGAAGAGCCTCAGAACCAAGGTGCTTGGTACAGCAGCCAACATAACTTCCGAGCTGCTATCCCAGTAGGCGCTGATATTCAATACGCAGGTCGTCCTGCATCAGCATCACCAGCTGTAGGCTATATGTCGGTACACTTGAAACAACAAAAAGCGTTAGTAGATGACGCTCTGACCCTACCAAAGAACTAGAAGTAAAAGGAAAATACAGACATGACAATTGAAATTCTGGTTCCAGATTTACCTGAATCTGTGGCTGATGCAACAGTTGCGACTTGGCACAAAAAACCAGGCGAAGCGGTTGCACGTGATGAAGTCATTGTAGATATCGAAACAGACAAAGTAGTTCTAGAAGTACCTGCGCCTGAAGCGGGTGTTCTGGAAGCTATCATCGAAGACGAGGGTGCTACGGTACTTTCCAAGCAGCTTATTGCTAAGTTGAAGCCTGGCGCGGTTGCAGGTGAGCCAACAACAGATACCACTGAAGACACAGAAGCATCTCCTGACAAACGCCATAAAGCAGCGCTTACAGAAGAGAGCAACGACGCACTGAGCCCAGCTGTTCGTCGTCTTCTTGCTGAACACAACCTACAACCAGCTGACGTGAAAGGCACTGGTGTTGGTGGTCGTATTACTCGTGAAGACATCGACGCACACCTAGCGGCAGCGAAAGCAGCGCCGGCAGCAGTTGCACCAGCGGTTGAAGCGCCAGCGGCGGCTCGTAGCCAGAAGCGCGTGCCTATGACTCGCCTACGTAAGACAGTTGCAAACCGTCTTCTAGAAGCGAAGAACAGCACAGCAATGCTAACGACTTTCAACGAAGTAAACATGAAGCCAATCATGGACCTTCGTAAGCAGTACAAAGATCAATTCGAGAAGCGTCACGACACGCGTCTTGGTTTCATGTCTTTCTACGTGAAAGCGGTAACTGAAGCGCTTAAGCGTTACCCAGAAGTAAACGCATCTATCGACGGTGATGATATCGTTTACCACAACTACTTCGACATCAGCATGGCAGTATCTACGCCACGTGGTCTAGTGACTCCAGTTCTAAAAGACTGTGACACACTAGGTTTCGCTGACATCGAAAAAGGCATCAAAGAGCTAGCGATCAAAGGCCGTGACGGCAAGCTAACTGTTGATGAGCTAATGGGTGGTAACTTCACTATTACAAACGGTGGTGTATTCGGCTCTCTAATGTCTACGCCAATCATCAACCCACCACAAGCGGCTATCTTGGGTATGCACAAAATCCAAGAACGTCCAATGGCAGTTGATGGCAAAGTAGAAATTCTACCAATGATGTACCTAGCGCTTTCTTACGACCACCGTCTAATCGATGGCCGTGAATCAGTTGGCTTCCTAGTGACCATCAAAGAGCTACTAGAAGATCCAGCACGTCTGCTATTAGACGTTTAGTATCGCTAAAACGTCTAGTTAGCCCAGTTAGCTAGACGTAAAAAGTTTCAAAGGCTAGGCTGCTCAACGTCTGGCCTTCACTTGAGCTGTTAAGCCATTACAAAATGGACAGCAGTTGATTTGAGAAGACCCTACAGACGTAACACAGGAAACTGTGTCGTTATGGAAATAATAATCCCTTAAGGGAAAATAAACGGAATATCAAAATGAATTTGCATGAATACCAAGCCAAACAGCTGTTTGCAGAATTCGGTTTGCCTGTACCAGAAGGTTTCGCATGTGATACTGCACAAGAAGCTTTCGAAGCTGCTGGCCGTATCTCAACTGAGAAAAAAGTCGTTAAGTGTCAAGTACACGCTGGTGGCCGCGGTAAAGCGGGTGGCGTAGAGCTACACGACACAAAAGAAGGCGTTAAAGAGTTTGCACAAAAGTGGCTAGGTAAAAACCTAGTGACTTACCAAACAGACGCTAATGGTCAGCCTGTAACTAAGATCCTAGTTGAAGAAGCGTCAAACATCGCTAACGAACTTTACCTAGGTGCTGTTGTTGACCGTGCAACTCGTAAAATTGTATTCATGGCGTCAACTGAAGGCGGTGTGGACATCGAGAAAATCGCTGAAGAAACTCCAGAGTTGATTCACCAATCTGCGATCGATCCTCTAGTAGGCCCTCAAGCTTACCAAGGCCGTGAACTGGCATTCAAACTTGGTCTAGTTGGCGACCAAATCAAACAGTTCGTTAAGATCTTCATGGGTCTTGGTGAAATGTTCGCTCAGTACGATCTAGCTCTACTGGAAATTAACCCACTTGTTATCACTGGTGAAGGCAACCTGCTTTGTCTAGACGGCAAGATCAACATCGACTCAAACGCGATGTACCGTCAACCTAAACTGCGTGAAATGCACGATCCATCTCAAGAAGATGAGCGCGAAGCACACGCAGCACAGTGGGAACTAAACTACGTAGCACTAGATGGTAACGTTGGCTGTATGGTTAACGGTGCAGGCCTTGCGATGGGTACGATGGATATCGTTAACCTACACGGCGGCAAACCAGCAAACTTCCTTGATGTAGGCGGCGGCGCAACTAAAGAGCGTGTAGCTGAAGCATTCAAGATCATCCTTTCTGATGACAATGTTAGCGCAGTACTAGTAAACATCTTCGGTGGCATCGTACGTTGTGACATGATCGCTGAAGGTATTATCGGTGCGGTTAAAGAAGTAGGCGTAACAGTACCTGTTGTTGTTCGTCTAGAAGGTACAAACGCAGACCTAGGTCGCGAAGTACTTGCTAATTCTGACGTTGATATCATTGCAGCTGAATCTCTAACAGATGCTGCTCAGAAAGTTGTTGCTGCTGCGGAGGCGAAATAATGTCTGTATTAATTAACAAAGACACTAAAGTAATCTGTCAGGGTTTCACTGGCGGTCAAGGTACATTCCACTCAGAGCAAGCTATCGCATACGGTACGCAAATGGTTGGTGGTGTATCTCCTGGTAAAGGTGGTCAAACTCACCTTGGTCTTCCTGTATTCAACACTGTACGCGAAGCAGTAGAAGTAACTGGCGCAACAGCAACGGTTATCTACGTACCAGCACCTTTCTGTAAAGACGCAATCCTAGAAGCGATTGATGCAGGTATCGAACTGATCGTAACGATCACTGAAGGTATCCCAACAACAGACATGATCGACGTTAAAGTGAAGCTAGAAGAAACTGGCGTTCGCATGATCGGTCCTAACTGTCCAGGTCTTATCACTCCAGACGAGTGTAAGATTGGTATCATGCCTGGTCACATCCACAAGAAAGGTAAAGTAGGTATCGTATCTCGTTCAGGTACTCTTACTTACGAAGCAGTTAAACAAACAACAGATGAAGGCTTCGGTCAGTCTACATGTGTTGGTATCGGTGGTGACCCAATCCCAGGTTCAAACTTCATTGATATCCTAAAACTGTTCCAAGAAGACCCTGAGACTGAAGCAATCGTAATGATTGGTGAGATCGGTGGTACTGCGGAAGAAGAAGCGGCAGCGTTCATTAAAGCGAACGTAACTAAGCCAGTTGTTTCTTACATTGCAGGTGTTACTGCTCCTCCAGGTAAACGTATGGGCCACGCTGGCGCAATCATCTCTGGCGGTAAAGGTACTGCTGAAGACAAATTCGCAGCACTAGAAGCAGCAGGCGTTAAGACAGTTAAGTCTCTTGCTGACATCGGTAAAGGTCTACGTGAGATTACTGGTTGGTAATCAGCGCGTTAAGCGATGAATAATAGAAAGGCTTGGTCGATGACCAAGCCTTTTTTGTATGCTTTCAATGATACGAGATACGAGATACGAGATACGAGATACGAGATACGAGATACGAGATACGAGATACGAACCGTATGACTACGCTCGGGTTTTCACCATCTGAGATAACATAAACATTGCAGCAGCACTGATCACAACAGATGGGCCTGCTGGTGTGTCGTAGAACCAAGATAGGCTCAACCCACCACATACTGCGATAGAGCCAATAATCGAAGCGAGCAACGCCATTTGTTCAGGTGTACTTGAGAACTTTCTTGCTGTTGCAGCAGGGATAATCAGCAGTGATGTCATGATTAACGCCCCAACAAACTTCATACCAACCGCAATCACGATGCCGACCAGTAGCATTAGAATCAGGCGCATTAAATCAATGTTGATGCCATCAACCGCCGCAAGATCTTCGTTCACTGTTGTTGATAGCAGTGGCCGCCAGAAGATAGCCAACACTAAACCAATAACACCAGCGCCTGCATAGATGAACACTAAATCAGTGGGAGAAACGGCAAGCAGGTCACCGAATAGGTAACTCATTAGATCAACACGAACGTTATCTAAGAAGCTAACAGCAACCAAGCCGAGCGAGAGTGCACTGTGGGCTAATATGCCGAGCAACGTATCGGTCGCGACCAGCTTTTGCTTTTGTAAGGTCACGAGTAATACAGCCAACATTAAGCAGCAAATCAGCAGCGCGAAGTACAAGTTAATATTGAACAGGAAACCAAGCGCTAAACCCATTAAAGAGGCGTGAGCCAATGTGTCGCCAAAGTACGCCATCTTACGCCACACTACGAACGACCCCAGTGGACCAGCAATAAGCGCGATGCCTAAGCCTGCGAGGATAGAAGGTAAAAGAAACTCAAGCATTAGTGGTGATGTCCGTGTTTATGGTTAGAACAGTTGTGCACATCTCCAGATACAGGTTGGCCTGCTAAGTCATGGTGATGATGGTCATGTTGGTGATGATAGAACGCCAAACTTTCTTGAACCGCAGTACCAAATAGAGCGATATAAGAAGGATGTTGCTTAATATCAGCGGGTGCACCAGAGCAGCAGATGTGGTGGTGTAAACAGATCACGTCGTCTGTTTTTGCCATCACCAAATGTAAGTCGTGTGAAACCATAAAGACTGCACAGCCAAAGCGGTGACGAATAGAATCAATCAGTTCGTAGAGATCGATTTGACCTTGTACATCTACGCCTTGTGCAGGTTCATCAAGAACCAATAGGTCTGGCCTTCTCAAGAGAGAACGAGCAATTAGTACGCGTTGGTTTTCACCACCTGATAGCTGATGCATGTTGCTTTTCATCAGATGCTCAGCGCCAACGAGTTTTAGAGCTTCCAAGATCTCTTGTTTACTGAATCTACCGGTGAGCTTAAGGAAACGCTCTACATTGAGAGGCAGAGAATCATTCAGCTTTAGCTTTTGAGGAACATAACCAATTTTTAGTTTTTTTGATTTGGTAATCTTTCCAGAGTATTTGTGTTGGAGCCCAAGTAGTACTTTTACTAGGGTTGATTTTCCCGCACCGTTTGGCCCAATTAGGGTAGTGATTCTGCCACGCTCTAAATTTAGAGAGATATTGTCTAGGACTTTTCGACCGTCAAACTCGACGCTCACAGAATCTAGTTGGATTAAGTTATCCATGAATAGAACTCATTTGCAATTCGCTAATGTTATAATGTAACATTTACCTCAAGCCTAAGCTACTTTTCTATTATCGAGGAATTATGTCACGTTCATCTTATATACTTGCTACTTTGCTTTTAGCGCCAAGTGTTGCAAGTGCCAATACTATTCTAACAAGCTTCAAACCAATTCAAATGATTGTGACAGAATTAACGCAAGGCGTTAGTGAACCGGATGTGTTGATGAACAGCAATGCTTCGCCGCACGATTATGCGCTTAAACCGTCTGATGTCAAAAAAGTTCACGGTGCAGACATGGTTGTTTGGTTTGGTCCTGATTTAGAAGCGTTTCTGACTAAGGTGATTGAATCGAATGATAACGTTATCGAAATCGGTAAAATCCCTGGTATCAACTTACGAGAGTTCGGCCACGATGAGCATGACCATGACGCGCATGAAGGTCACCACCACGGCAGCCACGACCCGCATTTTTGGTTGGGGATCGATCAGGTTGCAGTTGCTGCGAAATACATTTCAGACAAGCTAATTGAAACTGACCCAGACAATGCAATGGCATATCAAGAAAATCTCGATTCATTCCTGATTGAATTGAAAGAGAAGCAGCAGTCTATTCGTGAGCAACTTGCTCCGGTGAAAGACAAAGGCTACTACGTTTTCCACGATGCATATGGTTACTATGAAGAAGAATTTGGCCTAAATAACTTGGGTCATTTCACCGTGAGCCCAGAGCGTAAACCGGGTGCAAAAAGCTTGATTGCGATTAAGAAAACGATAGTACGTGAAAACGTTCAATGTGTATTTTCTGAGCCTCAATTTACACCGGCTGTAATTGAATCAGTGACTCGTGGAAGTAATGCGAAACAAGGTCAATTGGACCCAATTGGCTCTACAGTTGAAGTGAAGAGTGGAAGTTATTTCGATTTTCTTCAGCAACTTACCGATAGCTACACAAGCTGCCTAAACGCAAAGTAATCAATAGTGAGTAACCTTTACTCCACTTTGCTCTCGATATGATTATGAATAATGCCGCTTTTTGCGGCATTTTCGTGACCGCTAAGATAAAACCTTTCAACAAACAATAAACCTTCTTTCTCCTTCGTAGATTTCCGCTAAAATGGAAAGATAATAATAAGCACAAAAAAACTCAGTTTCTGGTCGAGCAAGGTTAAGACATTGCGGTAGCCGAAACTTCATACGTTGTTGCTGTTCAGGATTAGAAGTTGTATCGAATTGTCTTCCGAATGTTCATGCTAATGAGCATTTCATTTAGCGCTCTTGCGTTAAATACATCACCGTCTGTCTTTTATCCTTTGCCTGTTCAAGCGCAAGGGAATTTTCTCGCGGCTAAAAATCTTTATCTAGGCGCAGGTGGTGGGCTTTGGGTTCATGATGTTCATGGAAAAGTGCTTTTTTATGATGGACGAACTCTGCTTCCGAGAAAGGGCAGTTTGTTGCAGTTTTCCTCTGAAAACGTGGCGTTCCTTAATGATGAATTTTGGACGTTTTTTGATAATGAGGTATATCGACATACTCCTGGGCTTGGTAACGAGCTCGCATTTAGTCTTAGCCCTGGTTCAGAGATAACCAATATTGGTGCCTCTGACAATTATATCTGGGTGACCGACGGCAATAATTTCTACACCTATAACACTCAGTCGTTAGAATTTAATACCTATTCACTTCTCAAATTGTACCGATACAACAACAGCAGCGACATTACGATTAATGATGCTGAGTGGGTATTATCAAAATGGGTATTGGCAACCAGTTCCGGCACTTATCTATCGGAAAATCAAGAGTTTACCCATGTTGCTGCCTCCGATAAACACTACATCGAGACCGTGTACTTTTCGAATGCGCGACGTGAATTACTGATTGGTACATTAAATGGTGTTGTGATTGTTGATTTGGCTAATTCTGAGAAAGAGACCAAGATCAATGGCTCGCATGTGCTCTCTGTTGCTGAAACCACGAATCAATATTGGATTGGTACTGAGCACGGCTTGATTAGCTACAACTTTATTACCGGCGAAATCACTCGTTTTGAACAAGCTGCTAACCAAGACTTTTCGTTACCGGGCGAGAAAATTTACTCACTAATTAACGATCATGCTGGTGGGATGTGGGTCGCGACCAACAACGGTATTCGGTATTTTTCTTTGTTTAGTAAGACATTCTCAAGAACGCCACTCACCGGAATGGGCATGCACTCCAGCAGTATGGTGATCAATAAAGTTGAGCCAATTGGTGAGCATCTATCTTGGGTGGCATCTTCGATGGGCCTCTACCTCGTTGATTCTGAAACTGAAGAGAGGCCTAGGCGCGTATATCCCAAACCAGTACAGGACTTTCAGGTTTTTGGTAGGTCAATTTGGTTGGCGACCGAAGAAGGGATTATAAGCTTCAATACCGAGACGTTGGAGTTTGAAGCGCTGAATTTGCCAAGAGCCATTGAAGGCGTCCACATCGAGAATTTTGCTCTTCAAGGTGATAACACCCTTTGGATGACCTCCGGTCAAAGCCTCTATTCATTATCGATCGACCATATGGAGCTTACGGGCTACGGAATGGATTGGTTGGTGGATAAGTTCCTGCCAGCAAAAATTACAGATCTAAATATTGGTTTACAAGGTCGCGTCTACATCGGCACCGACCATGGCTTCTATTCCTTTGTTGATAAACGGATCAGCTTTAGTCGTTCCAGCGAACGATTTGGCAAAGTGGTTGATATAGAAAAAGCCAATGATGGCTCTCAGTGGTTTGCGGGTAGTTATGGCGTTTATCGGATCCCTTACGATGGTTCTATGATAGAAGAGATCGCCTTGGTTGAAGAGAATATCAGTCCGAGTTGTCTGATTAGCGATGAGAATGGTGTGTGGTTGGGGTCTTCAAAAGGACTTAGCTATTATGGACTGGATGGTCAGCTGCACAAGCACATAGGTTCACCATTTGGTTTGATCACCAATGAGTTGGCAGCCGGTGCATGTGAACTCTTTTATAGTGAAGATAATCAATCCTCACGGTTAGTTTTAGGTTCCAAGTATGGTGTGGTGAGTGCATTGTCTAATGAGTTGTTGGTATCTACCACGCCTCATAGCCGAGCATTGCTGAGTAAGATAAGTGTTAACCAAAAGACCGTATCATTGGGTGGGAAGGCCGCGGATTTAGCCGAGATCCCTTATGGTTCATCGATTGGTTTTAAGCTAGGCATTTTGCCTGCTACATTTGCTCCTGCGATGGAGTATCGACTCAACGATGATGAACCTTGGAGTGAGTTTGAAGGTGGCTTATTAACACTCGACCACTTGCTTCCGGGGGATTATACGCTCGAAGTGAAGCCGGTAAAGGATTCACACTATCGTTTTGTCTCAACCAATCAAAGCTTCTCTATAGCGGAACCTTGGTATCTCAGTAATTGGGCTGCTGCGAGCTCTCTTATCTTACTGATTTGTGTGGTGACCATTTTGGTTTTTTGGCGTTCGCGTTACGTCACTTTTGCCAACAGACATCTTAAAGCACAAGTAGCTTTGAAAACTGATCAGTTGAGGCACCAAAGTAGGATACTATTGACGACTAATCAGCAACTTAAGAAGCAGTTATCGGTTAAGAATGCGCTTGTGTCTCATACAGCCGACGAACTCTCTTCAGAGGTTAACCAAGTTGCAGCCATGCTCCCTAATTGGAGTGATGAACAAGGTAAATCGCCGATTCTTGCGTTAAAGAATGGTTTGGCTCAATTGAGTAATCGCCGGCAAGGTGGTGGTGCCGTTGGTTACGATATGATCTTAATCTTGGAGTCGGTGCTTAAGGCGTGGCAAGAAGACTTAGCTAAAGCCGGTATTGAGCTAGAGATAAAAGTAGAGACGAAACATAGACATGTCTCTTTGCTGTATTTTAATCTCGACATCATCTTCAATAGCCTGATCGCGAGCATCATCAAGCGTAACTTTAAGTCGCAGAGTATGGTGGTCATGGTGGAGGAGCTGAAAGAACACCTGGTCGTTACCATCTTAGATCATGGCATGCCTTTCCCTAAGTTAACTTCCAGTATTAGTGACAACAGTGGTAAGTCGACCGACTTAAACATAGAAAAGTTGCCGTTGCTGATGAATCAGAGCGGTGGCGAAATCAATGCCTTTGTGTCGGATTCTCAAAACAAGGTTCAGCTTACTTGGCCAATCGACTATCAGGTATTAGATAATCTCGAAACCAATACAATAGAGCAGATTGAGACTATTAAGCTCGCTAATACCTCACCTGAGCAGTTAAAGCTTAGTGCAGAGCAAGAGTGGAAGAACCGAGTGTCTCAGCTTGTTAGTGAGCACTACGCTGATGCTGAGTTTGGTACTGCTACTGCTGCTAAGTATCTATTTATGTCTGAGAGAAGCTTACAAAGGCGCTTTAAGATGGCTTATAACAAGACCTTTAAAGAACATTTGAATGAGGTTCGCTTGGAGCATGCGTGTGAGCGGTTACTCGCGGGAGAGAAGATATCAGACGTTGCTTTTGACTCTGGCTTTAATGACCCGTCTTATTTCAGCCAAAGGTTCAAACATCACTTTGGTATGTCTCCATCTAAGTTTGCTGAAAACAGTGAAGACTAGAGTGAACAATATTAACCAGCCAGCCTTACGTTAACGACAGATAGTTTTATTGAAGCCTCGACATTCGTGTTGGGGCTTTTTTTATGCTTCTGCGAGATGCGAGATGCGAGATGCGAGATGCGAGATGCGAGATGCGAGATGCGAGATGCGAGATGCGAGATGCGAGATAATTGGGGTATTTACGATTGAGTTGTTTGAGTATGGTTTTGTTGAGGGAGATAAGAAAAAAAATATCGTGGTATAGCCGGGGGGACTATACCACGGGTGCCAATGACACCTTCGCTTGCTGCCGGAGTGATATGGCAAGCCACATCACCTCTGGAATTAAATTAAAGAGAAGGAGTTTCTCTTCGATGGAGTAACTATACGATTAGTGACTTATTTTACTTATAAAATTAACGACAGAAGGCTATGAGAAAAGCGACATTTTTATAAGTTGTTGATATTTAATTATTTGTTGAGTTTTTGATTGTGATGTACTAGTGAGGTAGTTCTCACTGGTTGTTGAAAGTAACGGTTTTGACGTAAACGTTTTTAACGAAATTTACGAGTATGTATTTTCGAAAACATTGATTTCACACAATAGAATTGTGGTCATGTATGTGTATCATGGTGTTAATAACAATCTTTCTCATTATCAGTCACGAAGTTGGGTATATATGAAACTCTCACAACTAGAGCAAGGAAAAGCGGCTTCTATAGTTGCGCTAACTGGTCTAACACCAGACGTTAGAAAAAAACTCATGGTCATGGGTATGTTGCCAAAAACAGAGGTAACACTAATCCGCCGCGCACCGATGGGTGACCCGCTTCAAGTTGAGGTGAGAGGTGTCTCTATCGCCATTCGTGAAAGTATCGCAGAACAAATCGAGGTTAGCTAAATGGATTATCAAGTTCTTACCGTTGGTAACCCGAATAGTGGCAAAACAACGTTATTCAATGCACTAACAGGCGCGAAGCAGCATGTTGGTAACTGGGTAGGTGTAACCGTTGAAAAGAAAACGGGTGTCTATTCACATGCGGGTGACCAATTTCAGCTAACTGACTTGCCTGGTATCTACGCACTAGATAGTGGTAATGATGCAAATAGTATTGATGAATCTATCGCGTCGCGAGCTGTTCTGACTCACCCTGCTGACGTGATCATTAATGTCGTTGATGCAAGCTGCTTAGAACGAAGCTTATACATGACATTGCAATTGCGAGAGTTGGGTCGCCCGATGATCGTTGTATTGAACAAAATGGATGTATTAAAGCGTGAGCGTCAGGTGATTAACCTTAAAGCGCTAGAGAAAGAGCTAGGTTGCCCGGTTCTTAGCTTGTCTGCGAACGATAAAGGCCAAGTGGCTCGTTTCAAAGAACGCCTGCATAAGCTTCTTGTTCAAGGTGTTAGCCTTGATCCTATCTCTATTAACTATGACGAAGCATTAGAAGCACTTATTCCTTCTGTTGAATCACATTTTGATGATGCTGATGTTTCTCACCGCGCGCTTGCAATTCGTGCTCTAGAAAATGACTACTTAGTGCTAAACGGATTAGCTCCGCAAACACGTACTCAAATTGATAATGTGCGTCTTAGCGCCGAGTTTGATATCGACCTTGCGGTAGCAGACGCGAAATACACCTTCTTACACGACTTGTGCAAGCGTGTGCGTCGCAGCGAAGGTAAGCTAAGCCGTAACTTCACAGAGAAAGCTGACCAATTCATTTTGAACAAATGGGTCGGTATTCCTTTCTTCTTTGTCATCATGTATCTAATGTTCATGTTCTCTATCAATATCGGTAGTGCGTTTATCGACTTCTTTGATATTGGTGTTGGTGCAATATTGGTTGATGGTGGACACCACTTATTAGACGGACACCTACCAGTTTGGTTGGTTACTGTTCTTGCAGATGGTATCGGTGGTGGTATTCAAACTGTTGCAACCTTTATTCCGGTTATCGCGGCGCTTTACTTGTTCTTAGCGGTACTTGAAAGTTCAGGCTACATGGCACGTGCTGCTTTTGTACTTGATAAAGTTATGCAAAAGATTGGTCTACCAGGCAAAGCATTTGTACCGTTAGTTCTTGGTTTTGGCTGTAATGTACCGTCAATCATGGCTACTCGTACTCTTGATCAAGAGCGTGAGCGTAAACTGGCTGCCTCTATGGCACCATTTATGTCATGTGGTGCTCGCCTGCCTGTATACGCACTGTTTGCAGCGGCGTTCTTCCCTGGTGCGGGCCAAAACGTAGTATTTGCTTTGTACATCATGGGTATTCTAGCTTCTGTATTTACTGGCCTGTTCCTTAAAAACACTATCTACCCAGGTAGCAGCGATAGCTTGGTGATGGAGATGCCAGACTACGAGTTGCCAACCGTACAAAACGTGATGCTGAAAACATGGCAGAAACTGAAGCGCTTCGTGCTTGGTGCCGGTAAAACGATTGTGGTTGTGGTGGCAATCTTAAGCTTCTTGAACTCTCTAGGTATGGATGGCAGTTTCGGTAACGAAGACAGCGAAAATTCAGTACTTTCTAAGGCAGCTCAAGTTGTGACTCCTGTATTCCAACCAATAGGTATTACCGAAGAAAACTGGCCAGCAACGGTAGGTATCATTACTGGTATCTTCGCGAAAGAAGCGGTAGTGGGTACCTTGAACAGCCTTTACACAACGCCTTCTGATGAAGAAGCTGCTGAGTTTGATTTGGCGGCGAGCTTACAAGAAGCGGTGATGACGATCCCTGAAAACCTATCAGGCTTGAGCTACTCGGATCCTCTAGGTATTGAAGTTGGTGACCTAAGCGATTCAGGCGCTGTTGCTGAAGAGCAAGAGGTTGACTCGTCTATCTTTGGTAACCTGAAAGACAAATTTGTTTCTGGTCACGCTGCGTTTGCTTATTTAATCCTTATCTTGCTTTACACACCTTGTGTGGCAGCAATGGGTGCTTATGTTCGTGAATTTGGTCAAATGTTTGCTCGCTTTATTGCGGTTTGGACAATGGCGCTTGGCTACTTTGGTGCGACTTTCTATTACCAAGCGGCAAACTTTGCAGCGCACCCTGTGACAAGTGCAGTGTGGATGGTTGCGATTGCTGGTGGCTTTGTGATCACCTACCGTGTATTCAAGAAGGTTGGCAGCAAGCAAAAAGCATTAGAGGTGCAAGTAGTATGATTTTAACTGAACTTCATCAGTACATAGATAGCCAAGGTGTCGCAGCTCGTAAAGAGATTGCAGCGAAATTTGGTATGAGTGAAGATGGCGTGGATGCGATGTTGAGCGTGTGGGTCAAGAAGGGCAAAGTATCTCGCTTGGTCGACACTAACAAACATGGTCATACGACGCGTGTTCGCTACACCATCAGCAAACAAGATGGTCTGTCGCTGAATGTGATGATGTAGTTCGGTCAATATCTAATAAAAAACCGCAGCCTATGAGCTGCGGTTTTTTTGTTTGTGTTTACCAACTTAAGACTCTTTGGTTTCACCTAACCCAAGAACTTTAAGGCCGATACTCAGTAACAGTATGGATACTGGAAGAACCAATATGTCCCACCCAATGCTGTCGAAATTGACGAGCACAAGCTCCAAAAATTTCACGAAGAGAATGATGATAATCACTTCAGCCAAAATGTTTTTCAGGTGGCCAATGTTGGGTGTTTTTATCCAGCTAAGTACTTTGCTTTTATTGACTTGTTGGTCACTTTTCGCGGCATGGCTTTTATCCGAGATGAATAAAGTGAACACACCGTGAGAAAAGATGAAGAGTACAAAAGCAATCAAAAACGTATCCAGAGACTTAATTAAGTATGAGATCGCGATGTCTGTGGTGTCTAGGTGTGCCAGTGATTCTGGCGGTACCTGGTTGAGCATAAAGATCGCAAAAGCAGAGTAAGTCTTGGTTGCTCCCATAAAGAATAAGAGTAGGGAAGCAAGCATAGAACAGATGATGGCGATCCAGCTGATATGACGAAATAAGTTGAAGGTTTGTTTCATGATGCTCTCTCTATGTAGTGTGCGAGAGAGTATACGCGGGAGTCTTTGTTGTGATAATGGGGTGTTTTTGTGAATTATTATTACGCATTGGTAATAATGGTAATGCCTAGAGGTTAGGCATCACCTATGTCAGAAGGTTAAGCTTTTTTAAATATAGAGCTGAGTGACAGCACATTTTGAATACGAGTTAGGATGGCTGCTTGCTCTTCTTCACTGCGTTGTTCGCCTGCGGTGTTGCCCCACACTGGGCCAGGCCATGCCACATCATCTTTGAAACGTGCGATATGGTGGATGTGCAGTTGTGGAACCATGTTACCTAGTGCGCCTAGGTTTAGCTTATCCGGTTGGAACGTAGCTTCTAGTGCTTGGCTCACTGCTTGAGATTCATGTAAGAACTGCTGTTGCTCTTTCATTGGTAAGTGATGCAGCTCTTTTAGGTTGGCACGTTTTGGGACCAGAATAACCCAAGGTACAGCGTTGTCTTTGTGCAGTAGCGCAAGACTAAGTGGGAATTCGCCAATAACGGTGGTGTCTTTTGCCAATTGGGGATGAAGTTCGAAGCTCATGATCTTTCCAATTAATTGTTTTACATGAGTATAAGGGCGGAGTTTGAATGTGGCTAGGGCTTACGTTCTCAATAAGCAGATTCCCTATCACGTTCGTGCCTCACTGTAGGGAATGACGGTGGGGAGAGGATGGTACATTGATTTGCTGTGCTTACCTGCTTTAGGAGGTTCCGTATCACGTATCTTCATCACTATAAGGAATGGCTAGTTAGGGATAATGATAACGCGTCTTCGATGCTGTTTTAGATTCACTACCTCTATTTTCGTCATCTCCTAGAGCGACGAAGGAGCGTAGTAGGAGATCTCTTGTTGAGTCGGACTAGGGCGGCTAGCCGTATAAATAATCGAGTAAAACTAAACCTCCAGATAAAACAAAAGGTTGACGCTTTCACGTCAACCTTTCTAATTATCTCGAATCTCGAATCTCGAATCTCGAATCTCGAATCTCGAATCTCGAATCGCTTACATGCGTTCTAGAGTCTCAATGCCTAGAAGTGACAGACCTTGTTTGATTGTCTTCGCTGTTAGGGCAGCAAGCTTCAGACGGCTCTGTTTAACCGCTTCGTCTTCTGCTACTAGGATAGGGCACGCTTCGTAGAAGCTAGAGAACTGACCTGCTAGTTCGAATAGGTAGCTACACATGATGTGTGGTTGACCTTCACGAGCAACAGATTGAACTGCTTCTTCAAACTGCAGAAGCTTCGCGATAAGTGCTTTCTCTTTCTCTTCAGTGATTTTGATTTCACCTTCAAGAGAGTCCATAGAAACGCCAGCTTTCGCAAATACAGAAGCTACACGAGTGTATGCGTATTGCATGTAAGGTGCTGTGTTGCCTTCGAACGCAAGCATGTTGTCCCAATCGAACACGTAGTCAGTCGTACGGTGCTTAGAAAGGTCTGCGTACTTAACCGCTGCCATTGCAACTGTGTTAGCGATCGCTTTCTTCTCGTCTTCTGCTAGCTCTGGGTTCTTAGATTCGATCAGTTGTGCTGCACGAACTTCTGCTTCATCAAGAAGGTCAGCTAGACGAACCGTACCGCCTGCACGAGTCTTGAATGGCTTACCGTCTTTACCTAGCATCATGCCGAACGCGTGGTGCTCAAGAGAAACAGATTCAGGGATGTAACCTGCTTTACGAACGATAGTCCAAGCTTGCATTAGGTGTTGGTGCTGACGAGAGTCGATGAAGTAAAGAACGCGGTCTGCGCCTAGCTCTTCAAAACGGTATTTTGCACAAGCAATATCAGTTGTTGTGTAAAGGAAACCGCCGTCGCGCTTCTGGATGATAACGCCCATTGGGTCACCATCTTTGTTTTTGTATTCGTCTAGGAATACAACTTGTGCGCCGTCATCTTCTTTAGCAAGACCTTGCTCTTTAAGATCAGCAACGATGCCTGGAAGCATGTGGTTGTACATGCTTTCGCCCATTACGTCATCACGCGTTAGTGAAACGTTTAGACGATCGTAGTTGCGTTGGTTTTGAATCATTGTTACGTCAACAAGCTTCTTCCACATCTCTGCGCAGAACTCGTCGCCGCTTTGTAGTTTCACTACGTAGCCACGTGCTTTAACTGCGAACTCTTCGTCTTCGTCGTAAAGCTTTTTAGATTCACGATAGAAGCCTTCAAGGTCAGCAAGTTCCATTGAAACTTCACCTGATTCAGCCTGAACGCGCTCAAGGTTTGCGATAAGCATACCGAATTGAGTACCCCAGTCACCGATGTGGTTTGCACGGATAACTTTGTGGCCTAGGAATTCCAGTGTACGAACAACGGCATCACCGATGATCGTTGAACGCAGGTGACCAACGTGCATTTCTTTTGCAACGTTTGGCGCTGAGTAGTCAGCAACAATGGTTTGTGCTTCAGCTGCCGCAACACCAAGGCGAGAGTCAGCAAGTGCTGCGTCTGCTTGTTTTGCTAGGAAAGCCTCATCTAGGAAGATGTTAAGGAAACCTGGACCTGCGATCTCAACTTTAGAAGCGATACCGTCTAGGTTTAGAACGTCCAATACTTTCTGAGCAAATTCTCGCGGGTTAGTGCCTAGTCGCTTAGCAACGCCCATTACGCCGTTTGCTTGGTAGTCACCAAATTGTGGTTTTGCAGATTGGCGAACAGCAGCAGGAGAGCCTGCAGGTGCGCCAGCGGCTTCTAGAGCCTGAGATACTTTGTCATTAATAAGTGCTTGGATATTCACACGCGTTTCCTTCAATTCAAGGATGATAAGAGTGGCCGTTATTTCGAGGTCATTAAATTTGGTTAATTATGCGTCTAGTTAACGATTTAATGCCGAAATGAACAACAGACACTGTTTAAGTTCACAAAAATGGCAGTAATCATACCAATTTTGTGCGGTTTCTTATAGGTCGAATTGATAGAAAATTAACATTTCCTGAGGGGTTTTTGACAATCAATTTTCGTCATGCAGCGTTTGTGTATTTAGGAATGTGAGATAGGGTGCTTATCGGCTGTCTTTTTGCATACGCAGTGCTTGTTGAACAAGGTAAAACTGATACCATGCAGCCATTATTTGGAGAACGCAGACAATGACAATGAGCCTCAAGCAAGCTGAATTAGAACCGCAACAAATGATTGCCCGCCTTGATACGTTTATGGCGAAAATTGAGAACCTAGGTAACGTACTGGGTTTGGATCTGAGTTTTGCTCAAGCGGATCATATCGCGCTAAGAATCAATGAAACGGAATTAGCGAAAGCGGCACATCAAGCATGGTCTGAATTCGGCTCTACGATTTCACAAGCGATGATCAATGGTCGTCCAATTGTTGTAATTGTTTTTGATGAGCCTTTGCAAAGCCGTGGCTGGAGCATTGAGTGTTTAGAGTTACCATACCCCGCAGAAGGCAAGATTTACCCGAGCCAAGATTGGGAACACGTAGAGTTCGTAATACCGTCTCATGCTCAAACGGCTGACGAGTACTTAGCGGATCTGAAAGACACTTACCCGCAGTTCGCTGCTAACTTTGAAACGCTGGCTGAGCAAGGTGTTAAGATCAAGCTATCTAGCCCGAAAGGAGAGGGTGAGCGTTTGAACAACCCAACCGTTGCATTCAAGCATCAAGGGATTTGTATCAAGCTGCACCCACATTCGCTGAAGAAGATTGTTGAATCCGAGCAGGCATAACCTAAGGTTGTTCTAAGAAGAGATTCCTGATCTCGCCTAGGCTCGTCGGAATGACGAGGTTGCCGGTTAGTGAATGTGTTGGTCTACCAACTGTAGTGAACGCTTGATTTGATATTAAAATTTTCAGATAGAGCGCGGATGTGTGCAGTGGTTGTGCCTTACTATCATTCGGTTTGACTGTATCTCTTCTGAGTCATCGTTTTTACTAGCAAGAGAACACCGTCATTCCCGATAGCGACGAAGGAGCGTAGTCGGTAATCTCACAAAGCTGGTCTGACTATCAGATACAAAAAACGCGTAATGGGGCTATCCTATTACGCGTTTTTTATTGGGTTCTAATCGTTGTTGAACCTACAGAATGACAGTCTTGTTGCCGTAAACAAACACGTGATCATTGATCACCTTGTTTAGCGCCTTACTTAGAACATTCTTCTCTACGTCACGACCTGCTTGCGCCATGTCTTTCGCACTGAAGTTGTGATCGACAGGGATAACGTCTTGCTTAATGATTGGGCCTTCATCCAAATCGTTAGTCACGAAGTGCGCTGTTGCACCAATGATCTTCACGCCGCGCTCATAGGCTTGTTGGTAGGGTTTCGCACCGATAAATGCAGGCAAGAAGCTGTGGTGAATATTGATGATCTTGTGGTTGTACTTTTCAACAAATCCCGGAGTAAGCACTCGCATGTACTTAGCCAAAACAAGGTAATCAGCCTCGTATTGGTCAATCACTTCCAGCATTTTTTGCTCATGCTCTTCACGGTTCAGACCTTCGTGTGAAACATGATGATAAGGGATATCAAAACGCTCGGTTAGGCTTTGTAGAATATCGTAGTTACCGACAACCGCTGCGATTTCAACGTCTAAGCTACCATCGAAGTTCTTCATGAGAATGTCGCCAAGGCAGTGTGCTTCTTTCGTCACGAGAATAACCACACGTTTGCGAGAAGAGTCTACTAGCTTACGTTTCGCGTTTTCTGGCAGGGCTTGATCTAGGTCTGCTAGAAAGGTTTCATCATTGAAATACCCTTCAAGCTCTGTGCGCATAAAGAAGTGACCACTAGTGTTATCTACGAACTCGTTATTGTGAACAATATTGAGTTGGTGCTTGTAACAAATGTTGGTGATCTTTGAGATGAGGCCTGGGGCATCAGTACAATGTGTTAGTAATGTTTTTCTTTCCATTTGCATCTTACTTCCATGAAATATTTTTTATTCTTCAAATTTAATGCAGGCCGTCGAACGGTGAACTGAGCCGCAATATCACCGTTATAATTAATCTATTATCAATTTGGTTTCAACAAATTCTGCTGCACATTTATCGCTTTGATAAATTGTTTGATGTCGAAATATCAGTTTTCAGATAGAAAAACAGGCAGAAGCTTCATTTTTAAAGTTTTGCCGTAGTACGCATTTGAACTTCAACCGAGGCATTTTCGCCTTGGCCAAAAATAGAGGTGATACTTATGGATAAAGAGTTACTAGCAAAAAAACTGTACTGCAAACGCGTGAGTTCATTGGCTGGCAGCACAGAGCTAGATGGAAATGTTCTCGATGAAATGTGGGAAAGCAAAACCCCGCCAAGCGATGCAGTAAAAGCCATACAGCCAAATGATAATGAATTTGAAGGCGCTCCTTGGCTATCTCGCTATCTCCACCGAAAATAACAACTCGATCGCAAACTACAGCAGCAAGCTCTAGTTTCATTCCCGCTCTCTAAATCATTTGAAATAACCCAGACACCTCCGGTGCGAAGTCATTCTTGATTCGCGTCGGCTCACTAAACCTGCCATAATTCGCCTTCACTTTTTCTAAACTTCGTACTCTATGATATCTAAAACGTTTTCTGCTGATGGCGCACTGGGTAAAGCAATCCCAGGCTTTCAACCAAGACAAGCTCAGTTAGACATGGCTGAAGCAGTTTCACAGGCCATTCAGCAACAGAGCCAATTGGTGGTAGAAGCAGGGACGGGTACCGGTAAGACATTTGCTTACCTTGTACCGGCACTGCTTAGTGGCAAGAAAACCATTATTAGTACGGGGTCTAAAAACCTTCAGGAACAGCTGTTCCACCGTGATCTGCCTTTGATGACCGATGCCCTTGGCTTTCATGGTCAAGTTGCTCTGCTCAAGGGCCGTTCAAACTATTTGTGTTTGGATAGGCTGAGCCGCCAAATGATCGAAAGTCATGGTACTCATACGGATCCAACGCTGCTCGCTCAGTTAGTCAAAGTTCGTAGCTGGTCGTCATCCACGCAAACCGGTGATTTGGGTGATTGTGATGATATTGCGGAAGATAGCCCTGTAATCCCAACGATTACCTCGACCAACGACAATTGCTTGGGCAAAGAGTGTCCAAGTTATACTGATTGCTTTGTACTTAAAGCGCGTAAAAAAGCGATGGATTCCGATGTGGTGGTCGTAAACCACCACTTGTTCTTAGCGGATTTGGCGATCAAAGAGACCGGATTCGGTGAGCTTATCCCAGAGGCAGATGTGTTTATCTTCGATGAAGCGCATCAACTTCCCGACATTGCGAGCCAATATTTTGGTCAGTCTGTATCGAGTCGACAAATTCACGAGCTCGCCAAAGACATTGAGATTGGCTATCGCACCGAAGCGAAAGACATGCGCCAATTGCAAAAGGTCGGTGATAGGCTGGTTCAGTCATCATCGGATTTAAGAATCGTGCTCGGTGATACTGGTTTTCGTGGTAACTGGCGCGAGGCACTAAAATCAGAGTCGATCGCCAGAGAATTAGTTCGCCTGCAAGATGCATTGCAGCTGGCCGTCGATGTATTGAAATTAGCACTCGGACGAAGCCAACTATTGGATACCGCTTTTGAGCGTGCAAACATGATTAAGTCACGCATTGAGCGTGTATGTGATGTGTCGATTACTGGTTACTCCTATTGGTATGACACCACACCGCGCCACTTTGCTTTGCACATTACGCCGCTTTCAGTTGCTGACAAATTTCACGAGCAGATTGAGCTGAAGCCGGGCGCTTGGGTATTCACCTCAGCAACCTTGGCGGTATCGGACGATTTCGACCACTTCACTTCGCGACTAGGCTTAAAGCCCTCGGCTCAGTTTTCACTGCCGAGCCCATTCGATTATCCGAATCAAGCGCGTTTATGTGTGCCTCGTTACCTTCCAGAACCGAATAGCCCGGGCTTAGCCGATAAACTGGTTCGTATGCTGACACCGGTAATTGAGCAAAACCAAGGCCGCTGTTTCTTCTTGTGTACTTCGCACAGCATGATGAAAGAGTTGGGCGAGCGATTCCGAGAAACCCTCACGGTTCCAGTTCTATTGCAAGGTGAGACAAGTAAGCAAAAAACCTTAGCCGAGTTCATGGAATTGGGTAATGCCTTGCTGGTGGCGACAGGCGCTTTCTGGGAGGGGATAGATGTTAGGGGCGATGCATTAAGCTGTGTTATCATCGATAAATTGCCCTTTACGGCCCCTGATGACCCTTTACTTAAGGCTCGCATTGAGGACTGTAAGTTGAAAGGGGGTGACCCTTTTGCACAGGTACAATTGCCAGATGCCGTGATTACCTTGAAACAAGGTGTCGGCCGATTGATACGTGATAAGCGTGATAATGGTGCTTTGATTATTTGCGATAACCGATTGGTGACTCGCGATTACGGTGGCATCTTTTTGGCGAGTTTACCGCCTATCCCTCGTACACGTGACTTAGGGGTCATTAAAGAATTCTTAGCTAAAGACCATTCAACCGCTGCCGGGTAACTGGCATTGTTGAGCTTAGCCATTATTTTTAGATTAGATAACGAATATTTGAGACACAAATGAGCGCGAAAATTCTTGCAGTAGATACCGCAACTGAAAACTGTTCAGTTGCATTAGTAATTGGTGACCAGGTGTTCGCTCGTAGCGAAGAGGCACCTCGAGACCATACGAAAAAAATTCTACCTATGGTTGATGAAGTACTGAAAGAAGCGAATATCGCTTTAACCGATATTGATGCTATCGCGTTTGGTCAAGGCCCAGGCAGTTTCACGGGCGTACGTATTGGTATTGGTATTGCTCAAGGCTTGGCTTTTGGTGCAGATTTACCAATGATCGGTGTCTCTACATTAGCAGCGATGGCGCAAGGCAGCTACCGTAAATTTGGTGAAACTCATGTAGCAACCGCTATTGATGCGCGTATGAGTGAAGTTTACTGGGCTCGTTACAGCCGTGAACAAGACGGTCGTTGGACTGCGGTTGATGCTGAGTGTGTTACACCGCCAAGTGAATTGGCTGCGCAGCTTGAAGCTGACTCTGAAACATGGGCAAAAGTGGGTACTGGTTGGGAAGCTTACGCCGAGCATATGGATACACTCGCGATCAACACCAAAGCGTGTGAAGTGCTATTCCCAGAAGCTCAAGATATGGCGTTCCTCGCTCAATTCGCTTACGCAGAGGGTAAAGCGGTTGCTGCGGAAGAGTCTGAGCCAGTTTATCTGCGTGATAAAGTGACGTGGAAGAAGCTGCCAGGTCGCGAGTAATTTTTTACAAGGTTCTGATGCAAATTTGATCTAAATGCGTACTATTTAGATTTGAGAGGGCAGATATTTAGTCATGGTATCAATTAATAACTTACCTCCTTCTTCGATAGGCAATACGTCTAAGCCAAATCGAGTTAAAAAGAAGGAGCAGGCAAAAAAATCTGATGCTAGCACTGCGGTTGGGCAGCCAACCAAAGTGGCCAATGCTGTCTCTCATTCTATTCGTCAAGTTAAAGAGTCTGAGTTACACAAGGCTCAAATCCAGTATGATCTTCCAGAAGGCCGAGGACGTAAGGCTATGGAAGAATACATGGATGTAATGAACCAGGCGAAAAAAGAAGAACTTGCAAAGCTTATCGGTGTCGATATCTACATCTAAAGCGTTTTATGAATGCCTGTTTAAGGACCAGAACCATGCCTAATTACTTATCTAAAATACGCTTAATTGCCCTTTCTATTGGTATCTTGGTGCTTGCAGGGTGTTCATCACTTCCTAGCGAGCTTGAAGCAAAATCAGAGCCTGTTATCAGCGACTACCAGCAATGGGTTGACCAATTACCAGACGCTAAAAGTGTTCGGTTAGGCGGCGTCATTTCTAAAGTGACCAACTTAAAAGACAGAACTCGAATTGAAGTTGCTAACATGCCAATTTCAAGCAATGGTAAGCCAGATCTCGATGCCGAACCGAGTGGGCGCTTTGTTGGTTATATTGAAGGGTACGTTGAGCCGTTAAGCTTTGCTGAAGGCCGTTTGATTACGCTAGTTGGTCAATCAGACGGTAGTGAAGATGGTCAAATCGGCGAGTACCCTTACACCTTCCCAGTGATGAAGGTAGATAACCAACGACTGTGGAACATTACGGAACGTGTCGTTGTTAACGATTTCGCACCAACCTACTATTCGTGCAGAAGCCTACATTGCCGTAGCTTCCAAACTATGCCAAGGCACGGTCGAGTTATACAGGACGTAGAGTAGCTCACTTTGCTAGGCCTAGATTGTACAGTCAGATGGAATGAGATGTTTGATGATTGAAAAGTCATACTCCCTTGCGAGCGGGACGCTTGCCACACAGCAGATGGGCAATCCAGAAACGACCGTTACGACGGTCGTTTTTATTCATGGGTGGTTAGATAATTCTGCGAGTTTTTCTTCTGTTATTGCCAACCTACAAACCAGACTACCCGATTGTCATCTGATTGCGATTGACCTCTTTGGTCATGGTCTTTCGTCGCATAAGTCGGGAAGTTACTACCCATTTCATGACTATATCGATGATTTACATCAGCTTGTGACTAAATTATCGCCAAACAGACTGGTGCTAGTAGGACATTCACTTGGTGCATTGATAGCAAGTTGCTATAGTGCCGCCTTTCCTGAAAAGGTGTCAGGATTAATTCAAATTGAAGGTCACGGACCTCTTTCTGAAGCTCCCCAAGAAACGGTCTCTCGTCTAAGAGATGGGGTACTCAGTCGTCTTCGACAGCGGAGAAAGCCTTCACGTCCTTTAGCAAGCCTAGAGGATGCTATTAAGCTGAGAGCACACGCCAACCAAATCAATGCCGAACTTATAGCTCCTATTGTAGAGCGAGGTATTGCCGAGTTAGACGACTCCTGGCAATGGCGATGCGACCCTAACCTAAAATGTGACTCTTTATATCGAATGTCACAGGCGCATGCTGAAGCGATTATGGCGGCTATTGAATGCCCTCAATTAATAATATTAGGCAATGATGGATTTAGACATTTGCAGCATAATCGCTACAAATCAGCCCATAGTCCTCTAATTATAGAGACTGTTCCCGGCGGACATCATTGTCATTTAGAGAGCCCAGAGCTAGTTTCAGAGCTAATTCTTGGTTTAGTTAACAAAATTTAAACAAGTGTTTGAGCCTTTTAGTGCTCATGCACTAAAGCTGTGCTGTAATACCGCAATGATAAAAAGCGGCGAAGCAGTCGTCAGCTGATAAACGAGGAGTAACATAGTGGATAAACCTTGGCTTTCACGTTATCCAAGTGACGTACCAGAGACGATCAACCCAGATCAGTACCCATCTCTTGTTGAAATGTTTGAACAGTCGGTACAGAAGTACGCAGACCAACCAGCATTTGAGAACATGGGCTCAGTAATGACATTCCGTAAGCTTGAAGAGCGCAGTCGTGCTTTTGCTGCTTACCTGCAGAATGATTTGAAGCTGAAGAAGGGCGATCGCGTTGCACTGATGATGCCAAACTTGCTGCAATACCCAATTGCACTCTTTGGTGTATTGCGCGCTGGTATGATCGCAGTGAACGTCAACCCACTGTACACACCTCGTGAGTTAGAGCATCAGTTGAACGATTCTGGTGCAAAGGCGATCGTTATTGTTTCAAACTTTGCTAGCACGCTAGAAAAAGTGGTCGACAACACTCCAGTTAAACACGTTGTACTTACTAGCCTAGGTCAAATGCTACCTCGTGCAAAAGGTACTATTGTCGACTTCGTTGTGAAATACGTGAAAGGCATGGTTCCTAAGTACGATCTACCGGGTGCTATCTCATTCAGAAAAGCGCTGCACAAAGGCCGTCGTCTTCAATATGTGAAGCCGTTTATGGCAGGTGATGATATTGCATTCCTGCAGTACACTGGTGGTACAACAGGTGTTGCGAAGGGCGCAATCCTAACGCACCGCAATATGATCGCGAACGTACTTCAAGCGAAAGGGGCGTATGGTCCTGTTCTGCAAGAAGGCCGAGAGTTGGTGGTCACAGCACTGCCGCTTTATCACGTGTTTGCACTGACAGTGAACTGCTTGCTGTTTGTGGAGATGGGTGGTCGTAACCTTCTTATCACTAACCCTCGTGATATTCCTGGCTTCATTAAAGAGCTGCAAAAGGTTCCGTTTACTGCAATTACCGGTGTAAACACACTGTTTAATGCACTAGTAAACAACGAAGACTTCCATGAATTAGACTTCAGTAATCTGCGTCTCTCTGTTGGTGGTGGTATGGCAGTTCAACGCGCTGTCGCTGAGCAATGGAAGAAAGCGACAGGCATTCACCTATTGGAAGGCTATGGCTTAACCGAATGTTCACCACTGGTAACAGGTAACCCATACGATCTTAAAGACTACACCGGTGCTATTGGCCTACCTGTACCATCGACAGAAGTTCGAATTGTTGATGATGAAGGCAAGGTTATTGCTAATGACCAAGTAGGTGAGCTGCAAGTTCGTGGTCCTCAAGTGATGCAAGGTTACTGGCAACGTCCAGAAGCGACCAAAGAAGTGATTGACCAAGACGGTTGGTTGTCGACGGGTGACATCGTTAAGTTTGACGATGAAGGCTTGCTGCACATTGTTGACCGTAAGAAAGACATGATTCTTGTGTCTGGCTTTAACGTTTACCCGAATGAGATTGAAGACGTAGTGGCGCTACACGGCCAAGTGCTTGAAGTAGCGGCTATCGGTCAACCTCATGAAGTATCTGGTGAATTGGTTAAGATCTACGTTGTGAAGCGCGACCCTAGCCTGACTAAAGAAGACATTATTGCGCACTGTCGTGAACACCTAACGGGTTACAAAGTGCCTAAACTGGTTGAGTTTAGAGAAGACCTTCCAAAGACCAACGTAGGCAAGATCTTACGTCGTGTACTACGTGAAGAGAATGATGCTGAGCTTGCTAAACGCGCGAGTGAGTAACGAACACAGTTTCACCTGAAACCATTGAAACGCTTAATCTAAGCGAGCGTGATAAAATGGTGTTAGAATGCCGACAGTTAATGTCGGCATTTTTGTATCCGGCGATCAAATAGAAACCAGTGAGAGTTTTTGTGGATTATCAAATCATTACCCAATTGAAAGACCTTGAGCGAGTTTGCCAACAAGCACGTGAAGCCGATGTCGTTATGCTTGATACGGAGTTTGTTCGTACAAGAACCTATTACCCTCAATTAGGCTTGATTCAGTTATTTGACGGCGAAACGCTGTCTCTGATTGACCCTATTGCTCTTGATGAAATGACACCGTTCGTTGGGCTATTGAAAGACGCTTCAGTACTGAAAGTGCTACACGCATGTGGTGAAGATTTAGAAGTATTCCAGAACGCATTTGATTGTACACCAACCCCAATGGTCGATACTCAAATCATGGCGGCGTTCTTAGGGCATGGCTTATCAACAGGCTTTGCTGCTTTGGTTTCAGAGTTTGTTGGTGTGGATTTAGATAAGAGTGAATCTCGTACCGATTGGCTGGCGCGTCCGCTTTCTCAAAAGCAACTCGACTACGCCGCAGCAGACGTTCATTACTTAATGCCTATGTACAATAAGCTTCTTGAGAAAGTGATGGAAGCGGGCTGGTGGGAAGCGGCGCAACAAGAGTCTGACTTACAAGTAGCTAAGCGTATCCGCAAAGTAAACCCAGACACGGCTTACCTTGATATCAAAGGTGCATGGCAACTTAAGCCACAGCAACTTGCTATCTTAAGACCACTTGCAACGTGGCGTTTGAAAGAAGCGATTAAGCGCGATCTCGCATTGAACTTTATCTTTAAAGAACAAGATCTTTGGGCTGTCGCGCGTTTTGCGATGAAGAATCCGAAGCGTATGGAAGAAGAAGGTTTTGATTTCCGCTCTGTACGTCGTCATGGCGCGAAGATCAGCTCAATCGTTAAGCTAGCAGAGCATACGCCAGAAGAAGAGTACCCAGCACCAGTTGAACGCCTGATGGACTACCCGGGCTATAAGCAAGTCTTTAAAGTGTTGAAAGATGAAGTGAAAACCGCCTCGCAACACAGTGGCCTAGCGACTGAATTTTTGGCATCGAAGAAGCAACTAAACCAAATGTTGAGTTGGGTTTGGAAGCACGATCGTAATCCAGAAAAACTGCCGGATGTGATGCAAGGTTGGCGTTTAGATCTGGTTGGCGAGAGGCTGAATAAAGCAATCAAATAGCCTGACTGTGTAATAACAAAACGCAGACACAAAAAAGAGAGCCTAGGCTCTCTTTTTTATTCAATCTGCTGACGAGATAGTGATGATTACTTGTCGTCTTCAGGCAGTTTAACGTTCAGCTCTAATACTGAGATATCGTCATCTTTGTGTTCGAACGTAAGGTCAACCATTGATGGATCCACTTCTACGTACTTAGCAATACACTTCAAGATGTCTTCTTTTAGTTGCGGCAGGTAAGAC
This sequence comes from Vibrio sp. Makdt, assembly GCF_027587015.1. Lineage (NCBI taxonomy): Bacteria > Pseudomonadati > Pseudomonadota > Gammaproteobacteria > Vibrionales > Vibrionaceae > Vibrio > Vibrio sp. Makdt. Next base: position 27,267 of record NZ_JAPPTH010000018.1, on the reverse strand, counting down.
GGCGCTGGGTCGTCATGGCTGCGTCGTTCTGCAACAATGATTTGCAAACGCTCTTTGGCTAGGTTTGCAGTGGTCTTCTTCTGTGGTCTGAAAAACTCTAGTAATGACATTGCGTATTAGCCCCCGAACAGTCGTTTGAAGATGCCTTTCTTCTGTTCCGTTAAGAAGCGGAAGTCAACTTGGCTACCTAGTAGTCGCTCTACAGTATCATTGTAAGCCATACCTGCGTCGGTTGCTTCGTCAAAGATCACTGGAACACCTTTGTTCGATGCGTTCAGTACCGCTTGGCTTTCAGGGATTACGCCCAGTAGAGAAATGTGTAGGATCTCTTCAACATCTTCCACACTCAACATCTCACCTTGATTTACGCGAGCAGGGTTGTAGCGAGTCAGTAGAAGGTGAGTTTTCACAGGCTCCAAGCCGTCCTCTGAACGACGAGATTTAGAGTCAAGAATACCTAGAATACGGTCTGAGTCGCGTACAGAAGAGACTTCAGGGTTGGTCGTTACAATTGCTTCATCAGCAAAGTACAACGCCATTAGAGCGCCTTGCTCGATACCCGCTGGAGAATCACAGATGATGAAATCAAAGCCCATCTCATCCAGTTCATCAAATACGCGACGAACACCGTCTTTGGTTAGTGCATCTTTATCACGAGTTTGAGAAGCAGGGAGAATGAATAGGTTTTCTGTGCGCTTATCTTTGATCATCGCTTGGTTAAGCGTTGCTTCACCATTGATAACGTTAACGAAGTCGTAAACAACACGACGCTCACAACCCATGATTAAATCAAGGTTACGCAGACCGATATCAAAGTCGATAACTGCGGTTTTCTTTCCTTTTAGAGCCAGACCAGAGGCAATAGCTGCACTAGAGGTCGTTTTGCCTACCCCGCCTTTACCTGACGTTACAACGATAATGCGTGCCATTATTTTTTCCTTTTATTTCTCTTATATTGCGAGGACGTCAACGTGTAATACATCGTTTGCCATACTGAACATGGTTTTCTTCTGCCAGTACTCGCTTTCAATTTGATCGCTGAGCCAGTAATTTCCTGCAATAGAAACCAGCTCGGCTTGTAAATCATTACAAATTATTTTTGCTTCAGTTTGACCACTTGCGCCCGCAATCGCGCGGCCGCGTAACGTGCCATGAATATGGATGCTGCCATCGGCAATTACTTCTGCACCTGCACTTACGTGGCTTAGGATTAATAGGTCGCCATCTTTTGCGTATACCTGCTGACCAGAACGAATTGGGGTTCGAACCACTTTAATTGGTGCCATCTTAGCAGGTGCTTGCGATGGAGACTTACTTGCTGTCATTACTGCAAAGCCAGCTTCCCTCGCGAGGTTTTGCATACGTTTGTCAGAACAGCCAGCGACGCCAACCGGAATCATACCCGCTTGAGAGATACCATCTTTGAGTTTTACGAAGTCGATATCGCCAGCCACTTTACTGATGTTGATAACCACAGGTGCGGCAGCAAAAAAAGTGGGCGCTTGGTCTACCTTCTCTTGAAGAAAAGAGACTGCATTTTCGACTTGATCATCGGATAAGTGCAAAACAGATAGCGTAAAGCTGCTACCTTTTAGATCTGGATTACTAGACATCGAAAAACTACAGGACCTCAATAGCGAATTGGTACAATTTCTTTATGAATAAAATAAAGGGCATTGCCTGAAACTAGGTTTATCATGTTATATTCCCAAACCAAGCACAGCAAGTAATCTTGTTGTCAAATGGACGTTTTGTTCCCAATATTTCCCTAACATAAACTATTGATCTCGCATGTGAGAGTTTTGTAGTCATAATCAATTAAAAAGGTTTGTCATGCTGTGTTCTATATATAAAAGCTCAAAGAAAGAAGGAACATACCTTTATATCCCAAAGAAGGATGATTTTTCACAAGTTCCTGACGCATTGATGCAAATGTTTGGTAAACCTAATTTTGTAATGGTAATTAAAATGGATGGCCGCAAACTGGCTCAAGTGAACATCGATAAAGTGAGAGAATCACTGAACACCGATGGCTTCTTTTTGCAAGTTCCGCCTCCACCAGTAAACGAACTTGAGCTGTACAAAGAGCGCAAAGCTCAGCAAAACAATCAAGACGAAGAGTGATAACTATCTCAATTCAGGGAGGAGTGATCGTTGAGTAAATTTTCGAAAAGCATATTGGCGGTGTCGGCATTACTTTTAGGTAATAGCCTGACCATTGGCTCAGTACAGGCTCAAGAACTGAGCTTTGAGCAATATGTAGAAAAACTAAAGCAACAAGGCCGTGAAGAAGGCATTTCTGAAGCGATCATTGATGAAGCCTTTGATGGTGTAACGTTTAAGCCAAGAGCGGTCAAAGCGGATAAAAACCAACCTGAAAAGAAACTGACTCTGGATGAGTATATTCCACGAGCAGTGCCAGATTGGAAAGTGAAGCAAGCAAGATCACTGTATAAGAAGCATTACAAAGCGTTAAAGCGCATTGGTGATGAATATGGCGTTCAGCCGCGATTCATTGTCGCTTTATGGGGCGTTGAGAGTAACTTCGGTAAATTCACCGGTAATTACAGCGTTATCGATGCTTTAACAACTATGGCTTACGAAGGGCGCAGAGAAGCGTTTTTCCGCAGTGAAGCGATGGCGGCGTTAACTATTCTTGACCAAGGCCATATCACACCAAAAGAGATGAAAGGCTCTTGGGCTGGTGCTATGGGTCAACCTCAGTTTATGCCTAGCTCATTCTTAGCGTATGCCGCTGATGGCAATGGCGATGGTAAGAAAGATATCTGGGGTACGGAAGAAGATGTATTTGCCTCGGCGGCGAATTATCTGAGCCAATCCGGTTGGGACGACAAGTACACTTGGGGCCGTCAGGTTCACGTACCATCAACGGTGTCTATTGATTTGCAAGGTCGTTCTGAAGACAAAGCGAAATACCTAAAAGAGTGGTCTGAATTGGGTATTAAGCGTTATGACGATCGCCCATTGCCTAACCTTGATGAAGACATTAAAGCTTGGTTAATCATGCCAGATGACGAAGCGGGTCGTTCTTACCTCGTTTACAACAACTACAATGTGTTAATGAGGTGGAATCGTTCTTACTACTTTGCTTTGGCTGTTAGCCATCTAGCAGACAGAATCAAGTTTGATTAGTAGACCTAATTGTATTAATCGGTATGGCTTGCTTTGATAGCATTTGTCCTACCATAGGCAGAACGAACTAAAGGACTCTTCGGAGTCCTTTTTGATTTTATTTTTTAGAGTTTTAAGAAGGTGGTCTTGTGCTAACAGATAGAGCTGCACAGATGGTGATATTCCATGCATTAATTAAGCATGATGGCTTTACCAGTGCTGCAAAAAGCTTGAACGTTTCGGTGTCTCATATCAGTAAGCAAGTTGCTTTGCTCGAAGACTCCATTGGAATCAAGCTAGTACAAAGAACCACACGTAGCCTAACGCTAACGGAAGCGGGGGAAGTATTCTATCAGCACTGTGAGCAACTGTTTAACACGGTAAAAGCGGCTCAAATGGATATGGACAGCCAGCGTGATGATATCTCAGGAATACTGCGTGTTGGGCTGTCGCAGTCATTTGGCACCTTACATATCATTCCCGCGATTGATGAGCTCAGACAGTTGTATCCTCAGTTGAGAATCGAAGTCCACCTGTTCGATTACAAAGTAGATATGATTGAAGAGCGTCTAGATCTTTGGATCACCAATAATGAAGACTTGCCAGAAGGGTACATTGCGCAGCGATTAGCTGATAGCCAGTTTGTGGTAGCCGCATCGCCCGATTACCTGATTAAAGCCGGGACACCACACGTACCGTCTGATTTGATTGACCACAACTGTCTTATCTATCGCAGCCGAGAGCGAGACTACACATCGTGGGCGTTTGATAACGGACAAGAGAATCTTAGTGTTAAAGTGGCCGGGGATTACTCGGTGGATTTAGCTGAGGCAGTTCGAGACGCAGCGGTATCCGGGTGGGGCGTGGCTTACTTGGCCACTTACTTAGTGAAGGAAGAGTTCAGAACGGGCAAATTAATCCAAGTCTTGCCGGAATGGAGAGCGAGTCAGCTGATGCCGTTCTATGCTGTGTATCCGAGTCGAAAGAACATGCCGAAGAAGCTTTCTGCGGTGATTGAGTTCATCAAAGATCATATCGGATCGCCAACCTACTGGGATGAAAACCTAAAAACTTGCGTTGAACTGCATCGTTAACTGTTTCCAAATCTATAAATATAATTTCCATATGGAAAAAGTACGCTTTTTAATCAAAGTTAATTATTAAAATTCAATAACTTAATTAAAATCATTACTCAAGAGTGATTACCCCAACATCACATTAACAACCGCCGCTTGCCGCAAACGATTTCCTCTATAGAATGCGTCGCCTTTCCTAACTACAACTTTTAGGTTGACGCACATGGCTTCGCTACTTGGAATTATTACTATTTTAGTTGCCGCTTGGTTACTATCTACGGACAGAAAAAATATTCCACTAAGAACAGTCTCTTTGGCTTTCTTATTACAAATCTCATTCGCGCTATTGGTTCTGTATGTACCAATGGGTAAAGAAGCGTTGAATGCAGCCACAGGTGCGGTATCTAGCTTGATCAACTACGGTCAAGAAGGGATTAACTTCCTATTTGGTGGCCTTACGAACAACGGTTTCGTTTTTGCGATTAATGTTCTGGGCATCATTATCTTTTTCTCTGCGCTTATCTCTGGTTTGTACCACATCGGCTTTATGCCAAAAGTGATCAACCTTATCGGTGGTGCGCTGCAGAAGTTCTTGGGCACAGGGCGTGCTGAATCACTGTCTGCAACTGCAAATATCTTCGTTGGCATGATTGAAGCACCATTGGTGGTTAAGCCTTACCTGAAACACATGACGGACTCGCAACTGTTCGCAGTGATGGTGTGTGGTTTGGCATCTGTAGCGGGTGGCACGCTGGTTGGTTATGCGTCACTAGGTGTAGACCTAAACTACCTGATTGCCGCGGCATTCATGTCTGCACCTGCAGGTTTGTTAATGGCTAAAATCCTAGTTCCGGGCAGTGCTGACGATGTTCAAGAAAACATTGAGTCTGATGTTGAAATTCCACGAGCAACAAACGTAGTTGAGGCAATGGCAGATGGGGCTATGTCTGGACTTCGTATTGCCGTTGCGGTGGGTGCGACACTTCTTGCCTTTATCAGTGTGATTGCAATGCTGAATGGTTTGCTAGGTATTGTTGGTGGTTGGTTTGGCGTAAACCTAAGCTTCGAGCTTATCCTAGGCTATGTGTTCGCACCCGTTGCATGGCTGATCGGTGTGCCGTGGTCTGAGGCTATCGTTGCAGGCTCACTGATCGGTAACAAGATCGTTGTGAACGAGTTTGTCGCTTTCATCCAGTTAATGGACGCGAAAGAGGTACTTAGCGAGCATTCACAAGCGATCGTTACCTTCGCACTGTGTGGTTTTGCCAACATCTCTACCATGGCGATTCTTATCGGTGGCTTAGGTAGCTTGGTACCAGAGCGTCGCTCTTTCATCTCACAATACGGCTTTAAAGCGATTTGTGCAGGTGTGTTTGCTAACCTAATGAGTGCCGCGATTGCTGGTGTGGTACTTTCACTCTAGCTAGATGATAAGTACCGAGTGAGCGAGTCAGTCACTTTATTCCCCTATAGTAAAGTGACTGATTAATCACAATAATATTCGGTCAGCACGAAAAAGAGAGCCTATAGTTTAATGATGTAGGCTTTCTTGTTTTAGCAAATAGGTTTGTATCACAGGGTGTGGCACAAATTATTTAGGGGCATAAATGGATTTGTCGATTACTTCTTCTTTGGCGCTAATTGGACTCTTGTCTTTAGCCTGTCAGCTTCTGGGCTGGCGTTTGCGTCTTCCCGCTATTCTCCCTCTTCTCATTGTCGGCCTGCTATTGGGCCCCGGTTTAAATGTCCTTAACCCAGATGTCATTTTTGGCGAAGTGCTATTTCCGCTGATTTCATTAGGTGTTGCCATCATTCTGTTTGAAGGCGCATTGACGCTTAATTTCAAGGAGATCAGAGGCCATGGTCGCATGGTGACTCATCTAGTGAGTGTCGGAATGCTGATTACATGGGCGTGTATCGTGGTCGGTGCTTATTACTTTGTTAACTTTAGTTGGCCATTAGCAGCGCTATTTGGAGCCTTGGTAGTGGTGACGGGCCCGACAGTGATTGTGCCTATGCTGCGTAGTATTCAGCCCAAAGCTTCTCTTGGCAGCATTTTGCGCTGGGAAGGTATTGTGATTGACCCAATAGGCGCTCTGTTTGCGGTTCTGGTTTACGAATACATTGTCTCTTCAGCCGACCCTACCGGTCACGTGTTGTCTGCGCTTGGGCTGACTCTGGCGATTGGTTTAGGCTTAGGGATCATCGGTGGCCATTTGATTGCCAAGATGCTGCAAGGGCATTGGGTGCCACACTATTTGCGTAATGTGGCAGTGCTGACGTTAATGTTGGCGGCGTTCTCGTTTTCTAATGACTTGAGTGAAGAGTCAGGTTTGTTAACCGTGACCATCATGGGGATCTGGCTTGCCAATGTGAAAGGCTTGGATATCGAAGACATCATCGAATTCAAGGAAACTCTGACTGTGCTGCTCATTTCTGCGCTGTTTATTTTGTTAGCCAGTCGGCTCGATTCGGGCGCGTTTCTGTCGATAGGTTGGGGCGGTATAGGGTTGTTAGCGGTGGTTATGCTGGTGGCTCGTCCGTTAAGTGTGTGGATCAGCGGGATCGGCACGGATCTTAGTTCTGCAGATAAATGGTTTTTGAGCTGGATGGCGCCGCGCGGGATCGTGGCTGCAGCGGTTTCTTCTCTATTTGCGATCAAACTTCAAGAGAAGCAATTGATTGACGGGGCAGATCTGCTGGTGCCCATGGTGTTCTTGGTCATTATCGGAACGGTTGTTATTCAGAGTTTAACCGCAAGTTGGTGGGCGAGAAGGCTAGGTGTCACTCAAGAGAAAGCGCAAGGGGTGATTTTCTTCGGTGCCACCCACTTCGCAAGGCAGTTTGCCAAGGTGCTCGCGACGCACAACATAAATAGTGTGCTTGCGGATACCAACTGGGAGAGCATTCGCTTGGCGCGTATGGATAGCTTGAATGTCTACTTTGGTAACCCCGCTTCCAGTCATGCGGAAAACAATTTGGAACTGGATGGGATAGGGCGAGCGATGATTGTCTCGCCTTACCGTCAAACCAACCCGTTAGTCAGCATGCATTATCAAGACGAGTTTGGTGCCAACAAGGTATTTGAACTTGAGTCACCAGAGAGCAAGCATGAAAGGCATCAAGTGAGCCGGGATGGCAATCGAAGTCTATTTGAGGAAGGCGTGACCTATTCCAAGCTTAATTCGTTAATGGCTCAAGGCAGTCAAATTAAGAGTACAGGGCTGACAGAGGCATTTGATCTGAATGAGTTTAATGCTTTGTATCCTAAAGCGATTTTACTTGGAGTTATCAATGGCGGTGATTTCCGTTTAATTACTCAAGGGGCTGACTTGGAAAAGCTGATATCGACAGAGTGTGAGATCATCAGTTTACTGCCGCCTTCAGAGCCGGTTGAGAAACTCGAGACTCCAGATAAGTAGTAAGTGTTCTTTATCAAAAAAGCCGCAACGTTTTTCACGTTGCGGCTTTCTCATTTAATTTATACTGCGTTACAGATTACTTCGAGTGAAACTGCTCGCAAGCGATCATCGTATTCTCGATTAAGCTCGCCACTGTCATTGGGCCAACACCACCCGGTACAGGAGTGATGAAGCTTGCGCTCTCTTTCGCGACATCGTATTCAACGTCACCGACTAGCTTGCCAGATTCTAAACGGTTGATACCAACATCGACCACAACTGCACCTTTCTTAATCCAAGCACCAGGAATGAAGTTAGGCTTACCTACAGCAACCACAACAACGTCTGCTTGACGTACGTGGCCTTCAAGGTCTTTGGTGAAACGGTGGCATGTCGTCGTCGTACAACCCGCTAGAAGCAGTTCTAGAGTCATTGGGCGGCCTACGATGTTTGAAGCGCCAACAACAACCGCGTGCTTGCCACGTAAATCGATGTTGTAACGGTCAAGCAGCGTGATGATACCTTTTGGCGTACAAGAGCGAAGCTTAGGCATACGTTGAGCCAAACGGCCGACATTGTATGGGTGGAAGCCATCAACGTCTTTCTCTGGTGTGATGCGCTCAAGAACGTGAGTGCTATCGATACCAGCAGGTAGAGGCAGTTGAACCAGAATACCGTCGATCTCTGGATCTTGGTTCAATTGGTCTACTAGGTTTAACAGTTCATCTTCTGTTGCAGTGGCTGGCAAATCGTAAGATTTAGATACGAAGCCAACTTCTTCACACGCTTTACGCTTACTTCCAACGTAAACCTGAGAAGCAGGGTCTTCACCCACTAAAACAACCGCTAGGCCCGGAGCGCGTAATCCAGCTTCAGTACGAGCTTTTACACGTGCAGCAACTTCGGAGCGAACCGTTTGAGAAATTAGCTTTCCATCAATATTTTGAGCAGTCATGAATTTCCTTAGTATTGATATTCAAGTTAGTGGCTGATGTTTTTGGCGCATTATTCCAGAAAATCTTTTTGATTACCATCAAGCAAACGATTGCTTTGCTCTATTTTCCAACACTTATATGTTTGTTGCCCTTTTTTTACTCACTTAGATCAGAATGTTACATAAAGCCGTTGCTTTCATGATTCGAATTCGTATAATTCCTTCCTGTAGCGCGCCCTTAGCTCAGCTGGATAGAGCACGTCCCTTCTAAGGATGTGGTCGTAGGTTCGAATCCTACAGGGCGTGCCATTATTTACGGGGCGTAGCAGGTTAGTACTTGCTACGCCCTTTTTCGTTTTTATCATTTGTGGTCAAGTATATGGTCAAGTAACGATGAACCTGCAGGCTACGACCTGATACGGCATGAAACACACTCAAAGTTACTCCCGGCTATAGGCTTTCCTATCTTCTCCCTTTGCCTCGATGTATTTTTTTAAGTTCTACTAATGCATCCCGCATTCGCAGCCATTTAAGTCAATCCGACTCAAGTTATCGATCATTACACCTGCATGGTGTATACATTAATTATAGATAACTACATGTTTATTAAAAGTTTTTATATTGACTGATCGTTTTTTGTGCTGTATTTTTATTTCAAATAGCGAAACATAGCCAGTATTTGGTACAGATCCATCCTGGAGTCGGTATCAGTAGGTTATGAGAGGTAAAATATGAATGAGCAAACTACTCACGATTGAAGATATTATTTACACCTTTGATATTAGTCGAACTACCTTTTGGAGAATGAGGCAGGATGACACGTTCCCAAAACCGATCATGGTTTCTAAACGCTCTCCCCGTTGGAGCGAGCAAGAGGTATATATGTGGTATGAAGCTAGTAGATAGATTAATGTTGAGGCGGCATAGTCTGTTTTGTAGTTAGCAAGGACGCTAGCTTGTAATCGGTATTCAGAGTATAGGGCAAGCTTCAGATATTTACTTCTCTACTAGCGAGCTCATTCCAATCGCATACCTATATACTATAAAGGGTTAGCTCTCTCTTTTTGTGTCCCCGGTCTGTTATTAAAGAAGGCAGCGCTTTATGCTTGCGGAGTTAACTAGTGCTAGTTGATATTTCTTGGAAGTCGAAGAGAACTGCTTGTTATCCACGCAAACATCTAAGCGTTTGAGTAAATATTTAATCAGTGCTCGTCGGCAACTAATTGTGAGTGGAGAATCATGCATTCCGTAATCGGCTTTTACTATGTGTTGCTGTGCTGTGGTGATATGTGGTGATAGATGTGAGTTTGGAGTGATTTCATTTGTTTCTTCTGTTGTCCAATCTGAACGGCTTCAATGCAAATATCTGATTCATTGAGCAGCTCTGGCTCTCCTCTAAATCGGATGAACACGAAATCTAAGAACATTGTTCTTTATTCAAAATATGCTCGTACATACCAACGGAACCCATCAAATACGATGGTGTGTGGAATGATGTTTCGACCTCGCACTTCAGGGTTATCCATCGAAACATACTCAATATCAACTCTGCGCCTTTCTCGTGCTGCTTGTAGAAGTCTACGAACGATCATAGTGGCAATCTGCCTATTTGGGACTGAAAGGAAAATAGAGTCAGCAAAGCCAAGATCTTTCAAGTTGAAGCCATCTACGTGGTCGCTGTTATACTTGTGCAGCAGCGACAAGTATTCGTTTGGAGTGCCTTTCGTAGACTTTGGCGCAAAATGATCAGTAAGTCGATATCATTTTATACTAAGGTCGTGCACGAGTGGCGGGGTTGGAAACTGTTCTTGATAGGCCTTTGAACCATTAAACGCTGTAATTCGGTATTAGAAAGCTCATTCGTTACGTTGCTACCCAAATTGCCGGGTTGCTTGTGTTTATGCCAGTTAATCAGTGTGTGGCTCATATTCTTACCTAGAAGTATCGCGCTCTTACTATATTTAACGAACGACAACAGCAAAATCAATGCAATCTGTAGGCTATGTATGTTGTTCATTCTCGCTTTGCTCTGCATTTTCTTACTAGGGTATCTCGCCCAAACCACAGGTCTTTGTATGGTGAGAGGAGTAAAAGAGGCGACGAAAGGAGCACCAATGTTCATCTTTGCGATTGTGTTTAGTGGATCGTTGGCTTGGGTATCAATGGGGTTAGGTGCAGTGATTGAGGGGCGCCAGCTGTCTACGGCTTTTTGGCCGAGTTTGTTCTTACTGTTTGGTGGCTTTCTATTTGGTGTTGGCGCGGCAATCAATAGCGGCTGCGGGGGTCTACAGTGAGTAGATTAGCTTTGTTATATATTTCGGGAATTGCACTCTGTTTGTGTATTAAAATCTTGAATGTTAACAATCGGCGCAGTGCTCCGATTGGATATGTTGGCTTGTCACTATGCAGTAGAATTCAGCAGTACGCATACTCCAGTAAACGATTTGGCATAGTATGATCAGAGATGGGTAAGCGATGGTGTTCCTCCTAGCCATATAACCTGTGCTGGTCATATTTAGCCTGATTGCTTTGAAACGATGCCTGTAACACCTCTGATATGTTCTGCGCTATAGCAGGAATGGTGATACGTTTTGTTGTACAATGTTTGTAATGTTATACAAAGCGTATCATTTAAAATGAACCCCTCACAACTAGATAAACTTAAAAAGTTATCAATGTTTACTACCTCAGATGCCGCGAAATTCAACATCACTCGTGCAGCGCTTTCTCGCGCCGTGGAAAAAGGCCATTTAGAAAAACTTCAGAGAGGGCTTTATGGATATGTAGGGCGAGAAGAGTCAGAAATGCAATCTTATGCGGAGGTTAGTGCTAGAGCGAAAAATAGCGTTATTTGCCTTTTGTCGGCTCTTAGATACCACGACCTCACCACCCAAGCGCCATTTCAGGTGTGGATCTGCATTAGTAAAAACGATAGAGCGCCTAGTATTGACTGCCCAAACATACGAATTGTTCGCACCAGAGACATGGCAAATTTTGGAGTTGTCTCAAGACAAGTTGATGGTGTTCCTATTTTGGTGACTGATGTTGAACGGACTATTGTTGATTGTTTTAAGTTCCGTAATAAAATCGGGATTGACGTTGCGATTGAAGCATTTGTGGAAGCAAAACGAGCTAATAAGCTCAATCACGATAAGCTCTGGGAATATGCCAAGTATTACCGAATGACTAATATCATTATGCCCTACCTTGAAGCGCTGAGTTGGAATTAATAAGCTCTTTTTTGCTTCTGAATGCTGATACTAAAATTCCCATGATTTTTCACGCCTTTTTACACTTTTTTTCATCAAGATATTGTCCTCTTTTCCTGTGAATAGGTGGTACATCTGCGCCAATAGGCAGTACTAGTGCGCCAATAGGCAGTGCTAATGCGCCAATAGGCAGTACTAGTGCACCAATAGGCAGTACTAGTGCGCCAATAGGCAGTACTAGTGCGCCAATAGGCAGTACTAGTGCACCAATAAGCAGTGCTAGTGCGCCAATAGACAGTACTAGTGCGCCAATAGGCAGTATTAGTGCGCCAATAGGTATTGCAACTGTGCCTTTCTTAGTCTTTCATTTACTAGATTTTCACTGCAAAGTGGGCTAGGCGGTGGGGCCTGTAAGGGCATTTAGTCAATACGACAAGTTTCAGGCATACCTAACCACATGTCCCGTGCTTTTTGGTTTTCTGTTCACCTTCGCCATAAACCTTAAGACCAATAGCATTAAAGGGCTAGGTGCTGGATTCCTCCTCTTGTTTTAGTCTAAAAAGAGGCCTCAATTTGCTTAGATCTACGATTGATGTAAGTGTAATGCGGGCAACTTAATGAAATGCAGGCAAGTCTAAATATCGAGTCGATAAATCTTTGTAGCGCTCTCAGTGGCATAGAAAAAACTCGCTTCACCCTGAGCGTTGTCGTTATAACTAAATCTCTGAATCGATGAGGCCTCTCACGCTTATTCCATTTTCTTTGTGCTCCCCCATATATCGCTTCGTCATCAAGCCAAAAGGTCAGAGAACCACGGTTAATGATTGGTTGTATTGCTTCCTGGTTGTTTTGTCACGAAGTTGAGGTATTGGGCTACGAGAGGGAGTGGACGGAAGTGAGCAGATAGTAGGTTCAGGATTTAGATCCATTAAATTACGCAACAAAGCAGCTACGCTATCAAAAATTAGTTCCAATTAATTTAAAATAAATTAGAACTACCATGAAATATATTGAAACATCGTGATTTAATATGATTAGATATTTTTAATTTTTCTTGTTTAGTGTGATTTCTTCGGTGTTTACACAATGTGAAATTATTTGTTAATGTAAATAAAAAACAGGTTTAATTATGAATAATTATGTGTCTAGTCAGATGAAGGGATTTAAAAAAACTCAATTTCGTGGTCTTAGAAAACATCACGTAAGAACTATTGTAGATGACAAGAATGTCTATCCGGAGTTGAGTTGTGGAAATGTTCATATTCAAGAGGTTGTTTCGTTCGCTAATTGCGAGAAGAGAATGAAAAAATTGAAGGAATCTGCAGGAAAGCGTACTTGCAATATTGAATTCTCTAAAAATTCCAATGCCTTCGTTGATAATGTTGTTGTTCTTTCTCGAGACCAAGTTCTGGTTGTAAAGTCAAAATATCCATTCAATTGGAAAGAGAAAATTATAGATTGCTGTAAGAAATTGGCAAACTTTATTCATAAGAAATTTGGGCTTTTTCCAATGGCGATTGATCTTCATGTTGATGAGGGCCATTTTAAATCCGAAGAGTTCATTGAAAATTTTCACGTGCATATGACCTTCTTTAATTTTGATTTCGAAAAGTTGGTTCACCCTTTTCGCCTAATGGGTAAGGGAAATATGATGGAGCTTCAAGACCTTACAGGTAGAGCATTTTTTCAGCTAGGGTTTGTCCGTGGTAAATCCAAGGAGTTCACCAGTGCTGAACATAAGGATAAATTAGAGTATTTAGAGGCCCTTGTTGAACGAAAGAAGATGGACTTAGAGTCTCTTAATGCTTCTTATAGCCAAGTTGAAAAAGAGTTAAGTGTTAAACGAACTGAGCTTTCAGACATAGAGTTAAAAATAATAGTTCAAGAGTCTAAATTTAGAAAAGAAGAATGTAGGTTAGTTTCACTAAAAGAAGAAGTAATAGTCGCTAAAGAAGATATTGTTAAGTCAAAAGAATACCTAAATAAAATAAATCGTGACATAAATGAAAATGAATTAAATAAAAAATTAGAGAGTGAGATTGTTTATAATAAAAAGTTAGAAAGATCCAGAATGGAAAATGAATTAACTGTGATTGAAGGTGAACTGATAGAACTGAGAAAGGAATATAGAGAAGTAATTAGATCTAGTAACCCGACAGAAAGAGCTTTGCAGATTAAATTAGGTGTTGAATATGATAAAAATATAGAGTTGACCAAAAAGTTGGATGCTTATGAAGGAAGTGGAAAAGATAGTTTGGAGGATGGTAATAATAGGGAATGCACGAAGAGTATCGCACCGTAAATTAATGACTTTTTAGTATAAAAAACAGATTTCGATCATAAGAGAGTAATTATTATTGTCTCTAAATGGGGATAAATCCACCAGCAATGCTGGTGGATGCAAACAAACTAATGCAGATAGTTTTTTTAAGTATAAGAAGCCTTTAGCCATCAATGACTTTGCTAATGATATCGACAGCAAACTGAGATTTTGAATCCAGATAGAACATCCTTAGCACCCTTTAAAGCTCATTTGATTACTTTAAAAAGTACTCTAAATCAGTCCCGACATTTTCCCTCGGCAGTTAGTGTAATGACAAAGTCGCTTGGTAATTAAGGTCCGACAGAATCGCTTGGTGATCACAAACGGGTAAAGATTCAATCTGAGAAGCTAATTAGATGGTACGCCCCACACCTAAACTACATTCAAACACTGACAGCTCGCCTCATGGGTTCATGGGGCGGATACTTATTACTTGGTATGAAACTTTATTACTCTCCCACACTGACCTTTGCCAATACGTGTAAAGGAGTGAACCATTGGCGAAAGCATGGTGAGCTGCGAAGGGGGGGAAGCACACTCTAAGACTTTGATGAATAGTTGAAGTTTGTCATTGATACACAAGCCGTCTGATCAACGGGACAAGTCAATTTGGTTCACTAGGAATAGTAATGTCTGAATAAACAGGTCGTATGAGGGAAGTAATTGGAGTCAAGTTTGGTAGATTGCCTTTGTGCTAGAACGCCAAACCCTGCAATGAACGTCACCACAATGATAAAATCAAACTGTCCCCACAAAGCGTACAGTACAACGCTCATCGAGCTAGTACTGTGCTACCCAATGGTGATGTGGAGTATGCAGGCGCCGTATACGAGGTCCGTACGTACGTTTCTCTGAGAGGGGGGAGGCGGTAACGCCTCACCCTACTCGATTCCAAAACAGCTTAGCAAATACCGTTAATCAATCTGGCTTTTCTTCGACATTAAACTAAATGTCTTAACCAATCTTCACCGCCAGATACGGTAGTGCCAATCATAAGGAACATAGCCTTGATAAGGTTCAAACTGGCTAGATTTTGGAGAATTTAATGAAATTCGATCAGATTTATAAATCAAAGCAGGATCCCGCCTAGCAAACCCTCTGTATATTAGGCCTCAAGAAGCAAAGCCTTCAACATTCTAAAGAGCATTTTTAAACACCCGGCTCTTGTAAATTCAAAGTGTGCATATACTTTTTGATCGTATCAAGGATACTGTTTTCGTCTAGCATTAAGTCTCGATATAGTTCCTGGTTTGTACCATGTTCTATGAATTTATCTGGAACAGCAATGTGTAACAAATTCGTTTTTAAATTTTCTGACGCCATAAATTCGGACACCGCGCTGCCTGCCCCACCTTTAACACAGCTATCTTCAACCGTTACTATCAACTCGTGTGAGGCCACAAGCTTTTTCAACAAGTCGCTATCTAGTGGTTTGACAAATCTCATGTCTACTAACGTTGCGTCTAGCTCATCTGCTGATTTTTTCGCATTATGTAGAATAGGGCCAAAAGCCAAGATCGCAACTTTTTTACCTTCCCTTAACATTGCAGCAGTACCTAGTGGTATCGGTGTAAGATCGTCAATATTAGTTAAATCATCAGGAGTACTCCCTTTTGGATATCTAACAGCTGCGGGGCCTTTGTGATGGTAGCCAGTGTTAAGTAAACGATAGGTTTCCTTGGCACCAGAAGGTGTCATAATTACGAGCTGTGGTATACACCTTAGTATTGGAATATCATACAACCCATGGTGAGTTGGGCCATCAGCTCCAACTAACCCTGCTCTGTCAATTGCTAACAGTACATCTAACGATTGTATGCATACATCATGAAGTATTTGATCATACGCCCTTTGAAGAAACGTCGAATATATAGCAACAACGGGTTTTAAACCTTCACACGCAATACCTGCTGCGAATGTTACTGCATGTTGCTCTGCAATCCCAACATCAAAGAAGCGTTTTGGGTATAGTTGAGCGAACTGAATTAGATCGGAACCTTCTTTCATTGCAGGGGTTATAGCAGCTAGGCGACTATCTTGGGAAGCTGTTTTACAGCTCCACTTCCCAAATACGTTGGAAAACGTCAAAGCTTTGATGACATTCATGTCTGGTTCGATTTTGTTTACAGTGTGGTATTTTACGGGGTTATTCTCAGCTTCATAAACCCCCTTTCCTTTTACAGTTTTTAAATGTAAAAAATGTGGACCATCAAATTTCTTACATGAATTTAGAGCGTTTACAACAGAGTCAATATCATTTCCATCGACAGGCCCAATATAGTTAAAGCCAAGCTCTTCGAACATAACGCTTGGCACAAACAAACCTTTAGTATGTTCTTCAACGTGCTGTGCGATTTTTGTAGCGGGGTTATTTGAAGATAGGATTTTTTTGCCAGCAGAACGAATTGAATTATATAACTCACTCGAAAGTACCTTGCCGAAGTGTTTAGACAGACCACCGACATTGTTGGATATAGACATTTCATTGTCATTGAGGATCACAATGAAATTTTTCACATCTAGCTCAGAGCAATGGTTTAATGCTTCAAACGCCATACCCGCAGTCAGAGCTCCATCACCAATGATTGCAACCGAATGATTATTGGCCCCTTTTAATTTAAAAGCAGTAGCCATGCCTAAAGCTGCACCAATAGATGTACTCGAATGACCTACACCGAAAGTATCGAATTTGCTTTCTGTTCTTTTTGGAAAAGCTGAAAGGCCATTTATCTGCCGATAAGTCAAAATCTTACGTTTTCTTCCCGTTAGTATTTTATGTGGAAGTGACTGGTGACCAACATCCCAGACTAGCTTATCGTCAGGTGTATTGAATACATAATGCAATGCAACGGTCAACTCAACTACTCCAAGACTTGAGCCAAAATGCCCTCCAGTTTTGCCTAGTACATAACTCATATAGCATCGCATTTCATGCGAGAGCTTCTTTAGATCACTTCTCTTAAGCTCCCTAATATCAGTAGGGTTTTCAATGATATCTAATAATGGAGTTGTTGGGCATTCTGTTGGAAGCAGGCCTTTCATTATTCATATTCCTTTTTAGTTTCAGGATCGATTCACTTTAGATTGTAGCCATCTGCTTAACTTCGAATATCCGAGCTAAAAGATCATATCTTTTAGTTCTAGGTAGAGTCCTTGATGACGCATTGTCTAAAATGTACTAGTAACAAGCAAACAATCCATTTCATTATTATTAAAATGAGATATTTCTGCTCTAAACGACTTATATAAAAGCGGTTATTGTAATACAGAACTGTGTTCTAAGTATGTCACAATATGAGCTGTTCCAATCGGGCTGGAGACCTCGCCGCGTGACATACTGTTTTCAGAATCAATTTAGCCAAGGTACCCAAGTGCATTTTGCCTTCTTGTTCGGTTGTAATCAACCTAGATGTATTTGAAGAGTGCTTCGCGCATACCTTCTCTCCTAATCATGGTACCGTTATCGGGCTTCTTGTATGGAAACGATTGTGATTTAATCCCTCTTCGCTGAAGTAAATATCAAATTCAACCTCTAAATAAGCGGTGTTCTCCTCCTTTTATACCCGTTCAACTTGAAGATGCAGGCTTCAATATCTGAAAATTATCCGTAATTCTGGACACAAGTGAGCCTGCAACTTCTGGTAGCGTCACATCAAAAAACTTTTTGATAGCAGAGGTGAATGCTGCTTTGGAGGAAAAATAAACATTGTTCCTCACATGTTCATCCATTACTTTCCAAAGCCGCTCTATTGGATTTAAGTTTGGGCTGTATGCTGGTCAGTAATGAAGCTCTATATTGAGCACTTTTGCCGCATTTCTCTCCATTTCTGAGCGATGGTAGGCTGCACCATCAAGCACAATATGTACGGTTTGCTCTAGTGGATAATTCTCTTTTTTGAGTTTCCAAAAGAAGCGAACAATGCTCTCGCTATCTATCGCTTCATAAGTATCTGTAATCGTTGTGCTAATGTCTTTCAGTGACAGAGCACCAATTAAATTCACTCGAGTACGGCTACCTGTCGTTTCAATAAGCTTATCCTTTCCTTTTCGGATCCAGCCTTAGCTGAACTTTGTTGATTGAGTCGGATGAACGGCATCCATGAAAAGCACAGGTGCATTATTGAACTTAAGTACCACATTGTAATACTCGATAAACGCTTGTTGCTCTTCAGGTTTTAGCATGTGCGGCACACCTTTGGGCTTTTTGTATGAAAAACCGTGGTGATGTAACCACTTGTTCATGCCTGCAACGGTGTAGCTCACGCCGAATTCCGTCTCGATGTAAGCAACGATTTGACGCGTATGAAAGTAGGTTCTCTCTGTCAAATGCTCGATGAGCTGCATCGTCTGAATTATAGAAAGTCGGCTCTGGCTACCACCATTCTCAGGTTTAAGTTTTTCAGAGAGAACATAATCACTAAGATAGCGGGCAACGGTCGATTCATGAATACGAAGAGCTTGAGACATCATAACCTGACTCCAACCCTCGGAAGCCAGTAAAACGGCTTTTATACGGTCACACACACGACTATCACGCTCAGTGTCGTGCATCTGTTCGAGTTGCTGCTTTTGTTCAGGAGTCAGTACAATTTTCATGGTGCGTAGCATGATCCTGAATTCATGAGAAATCAAGCATCTTCAATGATCACGGGTATAGTAAGCTGCATGGATTGCTTATTGTACATGCAACTCTTGTTACCACCGCTTTCAAGTTTTACTTCTCTAACAGGAGTATTCATCGATATTACGTGCAACCGTAGTTTCATGAATACGACTCAGCTGAGAAATCATCGTACTGTCCTAGCGTTCGGAAACAAGTGGAATCCAAATTTGATTAAGTTCTTGTTTCTTGATGGAGTTATACGGCGGCAGGCTCGAATCAAGTCTATACATGGGATATTACTTACGAGCCTTCAATGGTTCGAGGCCGGCACTATTATCTGTATGCTATAGAGGATATCTACAGCCGAAACATCGTGGGTTATGAGGTGTATGAACGCGAATGTGGTAAATTAGCGTCACAACTCCTGCAACGACCCTTGATGCGAGAAAAGTGCGCCGATGAAGTTCAAAGCGAAGAGGGGTGAGTTAGGTATTACTTCATTATAGAACCGTCCAAGAGTCAGTGATGATAACCTGTATATCGAGTCGTCGTTCCGCTCGATAAAGTATATACCATACTAGCCGACAAAAGGCTTTGAAACTCTCGACAGCAGTCGACGTTGGGCTGAAACCTTCGTGCACTGGTACAATTCACAGTAAACTTAATTATGTCAAGTCTTCACAGCGCGACAATGGAAAAGACAAAGAGATCTTGAGGCGTCGTGTTAAGGTATTATACCAATCTAAGTAAAAATATGATCTAATTGAGGTTGTTACTTTATCGTCAAAGGGATGCGATGGACAACCTCGACAACACTGATTTTAAAAAGCTTGCTAGCCAACAAAAATCTATCCAGATGAAGATGCGATTACTCGCATTGGCACACTTTAAAGATGGCCACTCTCGCACCCAAATCGCCAAGTTCCTTAAAGTCAGTAGAACCAGTGTGAACAAATGGGTACAAGCATTCTTTGAAGAAGGGCTTGAAGGACTGCAAGAGAAACCAAGAACGGGTCGACCAGTATTCCTCAATACTCACAACGTGAACAGCTAAGCCTGTTTATAAAGGCACGTGCCGAAGATTCATCTAGAGGGAGGTTAACAGGTACTGATATTCGTGCTTATATCGTGAAAGAGTTTGGTAAACACTACCACCCAGACTCTATCGACTGTTTGCTTAATCACATGGGCTTCTCTTGGATAACATCACGCTCCAAGCACCCTCGTCAATCCCAGCAAATCGAAGACGATTTTAAAAAAATTCAAAACTGAAACGATCCTTAAGATCCCCGGTTACATGGGGCTTGATAACGTCGATGTCTGGTTTCAAGATGAAGCAAGATTTGGTCAGTAAAACACGACCACTCGACTTTGGGCTAAGCGTGGGTCAAGACCAAGAGCAGTTAAACAGCAGCAGTTTGAATATGCGTATTTGTTTGGCTCAGTATGTCCCGCTAGAGGTATTGGCGAGGCGCTGGTCGTTCCTTGGGTTAACAAGGACATTATTGTTGAGCACCTTAAGAAGATATCCGCGGTGACCGAAAAAGGTCGTCACGCAGTGGTCATTATGGATGGTGCTGGCTGGCATACAAATGACATTGCAGAACAGTTCAGTAATGTCAGTATCATCAAACTCCCGCCATATTCACCAGAGCTAAACCCAATAGAACAAGTGTGGAGTTGGCTTAGACAACACTATCTTGCCAATCAGAGTTTTACCGACTAGCAAGATATTATGTCGAAAGTATGCACTGCATGGAATCGATTCTTGGAGCGTGCTGATAGGGTTACCCAAATGTGTACAAGGGATTGGATTGACCTGATCAGCTAATTTCCCAGATTGGTATTACTCGCTGCAAAACAGCGACACCCTGAACGCTGGCATGATGATGTCAGGAACTGTAAGCCAGTTGGTGACGTACACCTGAATCCAGAAAGAGAAGCTGGTTAATAAGTAACCAAATGATAACAACTATCTTGAAAAACGCCGATAATCACACAAATAAAGTCATCAACATTTCATCTTCTAACGAATAAACCCCATAGAATTGAGCTCCTTTCTTATATGTTGATGTAAGGTCTCGAGTTAACTCTAATGTGATAGTTTTATCGATACAGTTAATATTACTGACCTTAGCTGCCTCAAATCCGAAAAAATTACGCACTTTGGGATATAGAGACTTGTATAAGCTCTCTTTTGCAGAAAATGTGATGAGAAGAGCAATTTCATAATGCAAAGCACAAGTTTTGAGTATTAAACGTTCTTCATTAGTTGTAAAAATATCTGCTGTCTCTCTCATGACGGAAGGCTGTAGCATCTCGATATCTATGCCTGGTGAAACATTACACTCTTGTCTAGAAACTAAAGCAATTGCTTTGTCATTTGTATGGGAAATACTACCACAAAAGCCCAAAGGCCAGATCGGCTCTCGGTCAGGAGCTGTACCAACATTCTTAGCACTCCCTAGCTTCCTAAGAATAAGCTGTGCTGCATATCTAGCAGCAACATACTCTGCTCTACGCTTTATTACAGAGGAACCCAAAACGGCAGGGAATGGGACATTCAGAAGTTCAAATAAGGAATCATCATAATAGTTAGAATCAAACAAAATACAGCAGTAATGTAAACTACGATTTTCCTCAGTAGTACCTATATCTATGAGAGGCATGAAAGGATCTAGAGAATGTTTTGATGAAGATATTAGCATACTGGCAATTTCAGTTGTAACAAAGAGAGTTGTGATGTCTAGTTACTGGAGTTTAAGTATTCATGAATGATTGAATTAAGCATTCTTTGAAAGTGTTGATCTTGGGCACGTAAATACTACACGTATTTGCAAGTATTATGCTGCTGAATCTACTTGCAACTCAATACTACCATTGTAACAGATTTTATTCACGGCAAGATCATTATAAATTGGAACTTTTAAGTGAAGAGGCGATCAGATCAATGAGTAATCACTTATTGTAGCGTTTAAAGTATGACCGACTCTTTTCTCCAACATTTTGAAGTCATTGAAGACTGTAGTTGTCAACTAAAATTGGCCACGGTTTTAGAGTTTTCCCAATATAATATTTCTGATTCGTTGGGAGTTAGGCCACCGTTATACTGATGAGGCCTGAGTTGACAGTAATACCCGATAATATAGCGGGTGATTTCTTGTTGAGCTTCAGCAAAGCTACGATAACCTACTGTTGGCACCCATTCTGTATACAAGCTTCTAAAGAAACGCTCCATCGGCGCATTATCCCAACAGTTTCCTCGGCGAGATAGGCTCTGTTTCATTTGAAAACGCCATAGAAGTTGACGGTATTTTCGACTTGTATAATGGCTACCTTGATCGCTGTGGAACATGACGCCTTTAGGCTTACCACGCGACTCATAAGCCATTGAAAGAGCTTTGCCTGTAAGACTGGAATCAGGTGATAAAGACATCGACCAACCAATCACTTTACGGGCAAAAAGATCAATAACAACCGCTAAATACATCCAGCGATTTCCTATCCAAATATACGTAACAAAACCAACCCAAACTTCATTCGGGGCGGTAACAGCAAACTGTCGGCCCAAGTGATTTGGGATCTCAATATGTTCTTGAGGAGCCTTTCTGTATCGATGCTTTGGCTGTTGGCAACTGACTAAACC
Organism: Vibrio sp. Makdt; assembly: GCF_027587015.1. Classification (NCBI taxonomy): domain Bacteria; kingdom Pseudomonadati; phylum Pseudomonadota; class Gammaproteobacteria; order Vibrionales; family Vibrionaceae; genus Vibrio; species Vibrio sp. Makdt. The sequence goes on along the minus strand of NZ_JAPPTH010000018.1, from coordinate 4,943 downwards.
AAGAGCTCTCATGAGCTTTGTTGCTCGATAACGGCTGAGTTTTACACCCTGATTTATGACTATACCTGCAATAGTCCGTGCACCCGCAGAGCGATTGCTTGCTGCGTGGGCCTCACTAACCAAACTGCGAAGTTTGACTGTTTCCGCCTTAATCGCCGTTGGACGTTTTAACCAATAGTTATAACTACTTCGATGAACATTGAAGACTTCGCAGGCTTTGTTGCTTAATTCAGATCGAAGACATGCCAGTCCCATTATGCTTGATTCTTAAACAATATACTGAGTTTCAGGCATACCAAGCCCTGTAAGCTTGTTCAGCGCTTTAATCATTGCGTAAGTCTCGCCAACCTGAGCGTTGTAGTTCCTCAGGCTTAATTTTCCACCTAACAACTGTTTCACCCGATACATTGCTGTCTCTGATAGCGAGCGCTTATGATAGCCATACCGCATTTTCCATTTCTTGTTGGAGCCGTAGAGCTTCTGACAACCTACTGCTAAATTGCGAGGGTGTCCTTGTTCCCAGAAGGCAGCCCGTTCTCGTGGCGGGATAAGCGAAACCGCTCGCTTGAACCGTATAGCATCATGGCAATTTCTTGTGTCATAAGCGCCATCACCTGATATCTCAATGATTTTACGACGTGTCTGCTTGAGTAAGTTGGGGAGCACTTCGGCATCGGTTACGTTAGATAAGCTCAGCTCTGCTGCGACTATTTCGTGGGTGCTGGTATCGACTGCGATATGCAGTTTACGCCAGACTCTGCGATTCCCATCAGTACCATGCTTCTTGACCTTCCATTCTCCTTCTCCATAAACCTTGAGGCCAGTGGCATCAATTGCCAGATGTTGTATTGCTCCTCTGGTTTTGGTTTTAAATGAGACTTCAACTTCCTTAGCTCGGCGGCTTATACAGGTGCTGACGGATCCCCTCATAATTTCCCTAGTCCTGCGTTGTGTGTGAGCCTTTGATATTCGAACATTCCCCATTGATATTGGGATTCATTAATTTGATATCGCCGATGATTTCGAACCTCTCTCCCTAGACGAGGTATGGAGAGAACTCGACGGTGTTTAATGCTGTTGGCTTGGAAGTCAAAATGCCATTTGGCCTGTACTGCAATGAGGCCATTCCACCACATCAAGATTTCAGCGAGCAACGCAATAAGAAGCAGGATATCTAATCGCTTAGTACAACGAGTTCTGTTGTGACGAAGTGCGATCCCATAGGCGGTACTCTTTAGATCGCGGAAGGCCTCTTCTATCTGCATACGCTTGGCGTACAGATTGGTAATTTGTACTTCATTTAAGATATGTCTAGGGACATTCGTCGCGAGTAGCCACGGCTCCTTCGCACTGCGCTGGTAGAGATGTGTAGCGGAGTGTTTTTGGCTAGTTCTACTATGGCGCTGGGCTTTTCGGCCTTTTTCTAATCCCTTGTCTCGTCCTGAAATGTGTTTACACGTTGAGGACGAATTATGACTACTTCGAATAATACCTACGTTAAGCGCACTCAGCGTGATTACACACTAGGCTTTAAATTACAGGTCGTCGCCGCTGTAGAAAGAGGCGATATGACCTATAAACAAGCCCAAACCATTTATGGTATCCAAGGCCGTTCAACCGTTTTAACCTGGCTTCGAAAGCACGGTAAGATGAATTGGGCGAAAAATCCAAGGATGAATGTCATGAGCCAATCACCGAAGCCTAAAGAGTCGCCTGCACAGAAAATAAAACGTCTTGAGAAAGAGTTGGAAGACGAAAAAATCAAGAACCTCTTCTTAAATCGAGTGGTTGATATCCTTGATGCTGAGCACGGAACCAGTCTCAGAAAAAAGTATCTAGCCAAGGAGCAAGAAGCCTTCAAAAACAGGAAGGAATAAGTTTAGTTCGAGTATGTAGGCTTTGCGGCATAACAAGGCAGAGTGTTTATCAACGAGAAAAGCGAGCTCATCATCGTCGGTTAGAGCTTAAACCGATTAAAAAAATGGTGTTGGATATTAGGCGTTATATGCCTCGGGTTGGTACGAGGAAGCTCTATTTTTTAATTAAACCCAGACTACAAGAGCAAGGTATCAAGTTAGGCCGAGATGCGCTTTTCAACTACTTACGCGCTGAGCGATTGCTGGTAAGACCTAAGCGTAGTTTTACAAAAACGACCAATAGTCGGCATTGGATGAAGAAACACCCGAACTTATTAAAGGACTACAAGCCATGTAGTCCAGCGAGTGTGTTGGTGAGCGACATAACCTATGTTCAATCTGATGAAAGAGTTCACTACCTATCATTGGTTACGGATGCGTTTAGCCGAAAAATAATGGGCTATGAGCTGAGTAATGAAATGAAAGCGACGGATGTCGTGAAAGCACTAGATATGGCTATCAAAGGACGTCAATATCATCGTTCTTGTATCCATCATTCGGATCGTGGTCTGCAGTATTGCTCAGGTGTATATCAAGATAAATTGAAAATTAGCGGCATAATGCCTTCGATGACAGATGGTTATGACTGCTACCAAAATGCCTTAGCAGAAAGAATAAATGGGATCCTGAAACAAGAGTTCTTACTTGATAGGTGTAAGAATCTTGAGGAGCTTAAACGACTAGTAAAAGAGTCTATCAATATCTATAACAATATGAGGCCGCACCTCAGTCTCATGATGAAAACTCCAAATGAGGTGCATGAAAAAAGCCAACAGCTGGCGCTGTTGGCTTAGTACAAAACTGTCAACGTATTTTAGGACAAGACACCTTATAAAAATAGGCTTCACAAGATATCGGTGATCTCTTTGCTAGTAAGCAGTGGCCAAGATATTTGGGTTTATGGACAGCGGTTGGATAAAAGGTTTTATTTGAGACCCAAGGTTTATGAGGTTGTTTGATTGATACTTCACCTCGGACACGACCTAACCAAAACCAGCCTTTCTCTTGAACTTGTCGGAACCAAGTATTTCGAAAACCCGCATCAGAAACGATGATTGGACTGGTTTTACTGGGTAAAATACTCTGCAATTTATCGAGGAATGTTTGGTGACTTTTCGGTGAATTATATTGGCCATACTCAAAAACTTGTTCAAAGATTGTGATGGCTCGACCATCAAGTGCAACGGATGCTCTTAACGTCATATAACGAAGTTGTTCACGAACATCAGACCAATCCACAAGGATCACCGGGCATGAGTTGGCGCCCGTTATTAAGTAGGCATGCCATTTATAAATTAGGTCTTTTTCACGATGTAGTTGGCGATTTCCAAGCAGTCTATCAACGCGTTTGATCGCATGTTTTACCGTGGTATTAGTTTCCAGTTTGCGACCTAGTTTAGTCAGCGTTAAGTCTGAGCCGTCAAGTACACTTTTTGTAGCAAGTATCAGAGAACTAACGCGTTTTTTGTGAATGGAGGGGCATTGGTTTTGTATGGTTTGTTGTAGAATCTGAATGTGGCGCATTGTTAACCCACTGGTTCGAAATGTGTGTTCAGCGATATTCATTAGATCAAAGACGGCGATGCGCGTCTACCTCATTGTTTTTACGCCTGATTATGAGGGGATTCGTAAGATACAGGTGTAGTGCGGACAAACAAGCGGGATGTTAGCCAGCTTAAATACTGAGTCTAGAAAACCTTGTAGCGCTCTCAATGGCATAGAAAAAACGCGTTTCACCATCAGTGCGGTAGTAATGGCTAAGTCGCTGAATCGGCGAGGTCTACCACGTTTACCTTGTTTGTTTTGCTTCCACTCGGCTATCGCTTCCTCATCAATCCAGAAAGTAAGTGAAGCACGGTTGATTAGGGCTTTGTTGTACTGTTTCCAGTTAGTTGTTTTGTAACGAGGTTTAGGCATGAGGCTGCGATGATCAAAGGGTGTAGCCGATCAGATCGTAGCTTCTTGATTTAGTTCCATCGATTTAAGCAACAAAGCCGACTTCGCATAATGTTTTTACGCTATAGCTCTGCTTGAGTTTTTTGATTATCAAGGATTGTTCAGTGAGTCCGACATCAACAGAGCTGTTGCTTTTTATAATATTTCATTGTGCTCTTCAAGGCGAGCCAGCTTCTTTTTTAATTCCCAACTTTCTATTTGCTCAGGAGTCATAGGCGAAGCTTTTGGTGTTTTCCCTTGTCGTTCTTCTCTAAGTTGGCGAACCCATTTATCTATCGTGGACTTGCCCACATTCATGGCTTGAGCTGCTTCAATCACAGAGTAGTTTTGATCTAGAACTAGTTGCGCTGATTCTAACTTAAATTCTGCGCTGAATTGGCGTCTTGCACGTATTGTCATTATGTCACCTGTTTAGTTAGAGGTGATGATATCACCTCTAACTAAATGAACAAATTCACTATGCCACTACAGTCTAAGCTGGCCGTTTACCCAATAACATATCTAGTAATCTCTTTCTGAACCTGAGAAAAGCTTCTATAGCCCATAACGGGCATCCTTGCTGTATTTAAGCCTAGGAAGAGCCGCTCTATAGGGCTGTTATCTGTGCAGCTAACTCGCCTAGATAAGGTTTATTTTTATTTTATAGGTGGCGGTAATGATGACTCGTATAGTTACTGCCCCGAACATAATCCTCTTTGATTTTTGCCGTGCTGTTGCCATTACATCGACTATTTGGGAGCAGATCACAGAGTTTCGGGATCACTCAATTGGTTTAATAAACAATGACTCAATGAGTATTTACAATTGTTAAAATTGCTTGTAGTGTGTGCATGTATTTGAAGTGCAACTGGGTGAGTATTTTTGGAAATTTATATACATAAAACAAACAACTTTTGTGCAGGTTTTGAGTTGATATCTCAATTATACCCAAAAAAAATAGCGGTTATACACGGTAAAGTGAAGATAAGCTACGAGGAGCTAAATAAAAGAGCTAATAATGTTGTATTTGGCCTGAAAGAACTAGGATTGAAACCTGGTGACAGGGCTGGTGTATGTATTGAAAGAGGAGAG